>NZ_JBSSCS010000006.1:0-113120 GCF_054060015.1 Thermostichus sp. MS-CIW-25 | reverse complement strand
TTGACGATCTTCTCCGGCGTGTTCTGGTTGACCCAGTTCAAGGCTTGGCCAAAAGCCTCCATCGTCGCGTCCAATTTGGCGGCTTGCGACTGGGATGCCTTGAGCTTACAGGAGACGGTCAGGACTTGGCTCATAAGTTCATTGTACTTCATCAAAGCGCATTCCTCCGGGCACTGACCCTACGGGTACAGTGCGGGGCTCCTGCGATTTCTAGCTGAATCCAAAACCCCACTGGATATCAACTGTAGGTAAATTTTTTGTAAACTGGCTTCAAGTTTTAAGGCCAGATAAATCTGAGTTCACTGTGAACTGTTTTCGCGGCTGTCTATGGGGTGACACTGCCAGTTGCTACTGCCCCAAACTTTTATGTGTTACCCATTTTTGGAACAGCAACAGATGAATTTTTGCCTGTGGCTATCTCAATCCTATGGACGGGAATGTCAGACTTATGGTCATTTCGATTCAAACTGGGGCACTGACCCACGCCTAAAACCTTTACTTTCAGAGCGGCGGGAGCTTTGGCAGGATGAGTACGTCGTTCTCAGCCCCCTGTTGGGATGGGGCAATACCCCGATTAGCCCAAGATGTCTATACAGCGGCGAATCAATACCTCACTCATGCGTTGGCGGTAGAGGGCGCTGGCCCGAAAATCCGCGATCCAGCCGTGGGCTTGCTCTGCCAAAAGTTGGGGAAGGTGTTCTGGATTGGGCCGGGATCCCATCTGGATCAGTTGTGGGGGCGAAAGGGCGGCATTGAGCCCGAAGCGATAGTTGCCTGAGTCGGGATCGCGCGATCCGGCAACGATCACCAGGGCGGGATCCGTTTGGGTGATGCCGAGCCGCTGAAAGGTGCTGGGGCTGCGCAGGCGTTGGGCCGGGATCCAGATGGATCGCAAGGCTTCCCCCGGCTGCAGCAGAGTTTGTTGGGGGCCGGTTTGAAAGTCCTGAGCGGGGATGTGGCGCAGGGATCCCTGCAGATCGATCAGCGTGTAGGTGGCCTCAAGGGCGATCAACACGGGCGCTACGACACCGACACTCAGGGCCAGACAGAGATTTCCCCCTATCGTTGCCAGGTGGGCCACTTTGAAAGAGGCCAAAGATGCCATTCCCTCGCACAGGGCGCGGATCCCCGGCCAATGGGGCGGCCAAGGGTATTGCAGCAGTTGCTGGAAGGTACAGGTTGCCCCCAGTTTTAGCCCTTCTGCGCTGATTTCCAGCTCATTCCAGCCCAGAGGATGCAAATCGACCAGTCCCCGCAGGTGGGGTTGCGGCTGGGAGAAGAGCCAAGTCCCCCCGGCCAGCCAGTTCCAGCCGGGATCCCAGGCGGTCAAGTCCTCAAGCTGTCGGGGACGAATGTAAGTGTGCAGATGGTGCAGATCCATCGGTTCTCTCAGGCGCTGAAGGGAATCAAGGGGTTGTAGCTTCGCCCCAAAAACCCTGGGCAGGGATCCAGACTGCAGGCTTCAGGGGGCTAGAGAGCTTCCTCAAAGCATTGGGCGAGGGCCTGGCACAGCTCAGGGACAACATCAGCAGGCCAAAAACCTTCTCCGCGCCGGCCTTGATGCAATTGCACATAGAGACCCCAGGCAGTGGCGCTGCCGCTGGCTATCAGGGTCAAAGCAGGGAAAGTCTGCTCCAGCGTAATGCTCTCCTCCGCCATCAGTTGGGATGCGATGGCCTCCATATCCTGCTGCAGGCGCTGCACCCCCTGCACAAACGCTTGCCACTCCTCCTGAGTGAGCTCCAGCGCCCAGGTTTCTCCCCCCACCAGAGCAACAAAAGGGGAACGGGTGGGATCCCAGCCCAGCCGCCAGCCGGATCCCTTGTGCAAAGAGGGGCGGCGTCCCGCCGTGGCGATTGGGAACCCGTCGTCGGGAACAGACATGCGAGGAAAAGCATCCATGGTGCTCCGCACCGCTAACGCGACCACTGCAGGTGGGCCAGAAAAGATGCGGGTAAAATCGACAGGGTGTGTTTTAGGATAAAGCGGCCATGGCCAGTTGTCAGCCTCCCACTGCCAAACCTCGCCGGTTTTCAAGGACTTCGTCCTGCAAGCAGAGCACCCTCATTTCCGGCTTGGGCCTGTTGCTGACGGCCTTGGCGCTCCATGCCGCCGACGCGACCGGCGTTGGCGAAGAGACCTTTGCCACGGCGGCCACCCCCGAAAACCCAATCCTGCACATAGGCATTGTGCAACGCTTTGGCCGTTCTGAGACGGATCAGGTGGAGCTGGCAGCGCCGACGGGATCCCTTCTCACCCTGGAATTTGCCCAAGCAGACGGCAGCACCCAAACGCAGCGAACGCCTCGGGTCAGCATTGGCATTGTCAATCGCGCCCTGACCTCCCCGGAAACCGTATATCGTCTAATTCTCAGCAGCCACAAAAGCTTTGAGAGTGCCGAGGCCAATGCCAACCATTGGCAGTCTCTGGGCATCAGCACCGAGATCGCCCAGCCGCAAGAATGGCAGGTGTGGGCCAGCCGCGCCTACACCCCGCAACAACTGGCCCAGATTCAGCAGTATGCCCAGAAAGAAGGGATCCCCCATGTGCGGCTCGAGGTGCAGGAGCGGCGAGAACGGGCGGAGCTGAGCTGGATCCATGAACACTTTCGCTACCACCGCACCCGCCTCAGGGTGACCTCTGATGCCGGCTATCTACGGGTGAACGACCACTACTATGCCGGATCCATCACCTTTCAGCCCAATGCCTACGGCAGCTACACTGTGGTCAATGCCGTGCCTCTGGAAACCTATTTGCGGGGGGTAGTTCCCCACGAGGTGGGGCCAGGGGCCCCTTTTGCCGCGATGGCCGCCCAGGCGATTTTGGCGCGCACCTACGCCCTCAAGAACCTCCACCGCTTTCAGGTTGACGATTATCAGCTCTGCGCCAATACCCATTGCCAGGTTTACAAGGGGTTGACCGGAACTCACCCACGGGCAGACGAAGCCATTCGCCAAACCAGTGGCCTGGTGCTCACCTACAATGGCGAGCTGGTGGATGCTGTCTATTCCTCTACCAATGGCGGCATCTCGGCGGCCTTTGAAGATGTTTGGGAGGGGGATCCGCGCCCCTACCTGCGCCGGCAAGCGGATATTGCCCATCAACCGGGTAAGCCCTTGGATTTGCGGCAGGAGAGCAGCTTCCAGGCGTTTTTGGCCCAACGAGAGGGCTTCAACGAAGCAGGGGTATCCCGCCTATTCCGCTGGGAGTTCTCCCTATCTCTGGAGGAGCTGAACACCCAGTTGCGCGCCGGCCAAGACTACCTGGGGATCCCCATGCCCACTTGGAGCAGCATCGCGGGAATGCAGATCCTGGAGCGCTCCGCCAGTGGCCGGGTGCAGGCGATGCAATTGGACTTGCAGACGGCAGAAGGGATCCACTCCATTCTTTTGCGCAAAGATCAGGTGCGCTTGGCTTTTCCCCGCCTGTACAGCACCCTGTTTCGGATAGAGCCTCTCAAACAAGGGGAGCGATTGGCGGGCTATCGCTTTATCGGCGGCGGCTTCGGCCATGGGGTGGGCTTGAGCCAGTACGGCTCCTATACCCTGGCTCGGCAGGGGTTTAACGCGGCGCAAATCCTCGCTTTTTACTACCCCGGCACCACCTTGGCCCCGCTGGGATCCCTCTCCCTGCAGTTGCCTGCCGTCTCAGCAGCCTACTCCGTCCGCTAGAGATTCAGCTAGAAGCCACAGGAGCCCTGCCCTCTGCCCACAGGGCGAGGGTCGGGAGGAATGCAAGGTTGTGTTGATCTTTATACTTGAGCCAAAAGAGAGCACTGACGAGATAGAGAAAACTCAAGAAGTTTCTTGCCAATTTGTCAAAACGAGAAAATAGATGTCGGTACTGCTTTAAGATCAACACGACCTAGCTTAGGGCAACGCTGAAGAACTCCACCGCTTCTGCCAACACGTCTAAAAAGCGATCCACCTCCGCCAACGTGTTGTACAGGTAAACACTGGCTCGGGCAGTGGATTGTACTCCCAAATAGCGATGGAGGGGTTGAGTGCAGTGGTGCCCCGCTCGAACGGCAATGCCTTGCTCATCCAGCAAAGTAGACAGGTCGTGAGGATGGACGGCCTCCACCGAAAAGCTAACCAGCCCTGCCCGTCGCGCCGGATCCTTGGGGCCATAAACCCTAATACCCGCTATGCGCTGGATCCCGTCCAACAGGTGGGCAATCAACCTTTGTTCATGGGCATGAACCCGCTCCAGACCGATCTGGCTCAAGTAATCTACGGCTGCCCCCAGCCCCACCGCCTGGGCAATCGCCGGCGTACCGGCTTCAAATTTGTGGGGGATATCCGCATAGGTGGCGTGATCCCAGTCCACATCGGCGATCATCTCTCCCCCGCCCAAAAAGGGAGGCATCGCTCGCAGCAGCTCCCGCCTGCCGTAGAGGACGCCAATCCCCGTCGGGCCACACATCTTGTGCCCCGAAAAGGCCAACCAATCGCAATCCAGCGCCTGGACATCCACAGGCATGTGGGGCACGCTCTGGCAGGCATCCAGCAAAACCTTGGCTCCGTAACGATGGGCCAGTTCAGTAATCTCCTGGACGGGATTGATGGATCCCAGCATGTTGGAGACCTGGGTTACCGCCACCAAGCGGGTGCGGTCGCTGAGCAAAGATTGGTAGTGCTCCAGATCCAACTCTCCCTCTGGCGTGATCTGGATGAACTTGAGGTGGGCTCCCGTCTTCTGGGCCACCCATTGCCACGGGATTAGGTTGCTGTGGTGCTCCATCACCGAGAGGACGATCTCATCCCCCCGCTCCAGATGGCTCAAGCCCCAACTGTAGGCCACCAGATTGATGGCTTCGCTGGCATTGCGGGTGTAAATGATCTCCTGAGGAGAAGGCGCGTTCACAAAACGAGCGATCTTTTCCCGCGCCCCCTCATAGGCATCTGTGGCTTCGTTGCTCAGCGTATGCACCCCGCGATGCACGTTGGCATTGCAGTGTCGATAGTAATGATCCATCGCCTGCAGGACTGCCAGTGGCTTTTGAGAAGTGGCAGCGTTGTCAAAGTAGATCAGCGGGTGGCCGTTGATCTGGCGCTGCAAAATCGGAAAATCTGACCGCACCTGGGCAGCCAGGTCGAAAGAATGATCAAGCTTGAAAGAAGAAAGGGGGGATACCGCCATGGTCTGCGCAAAAAGCCTGCTTCCCTCAGTATGACATCGCTTCCGGCCAGCCCTCGGCCAACCCCTCTGCCCAAACCGTTGCAACGGCCAGGGATCCCTTCCTCCCTGACCTGAAAGCGAAGCTTGTCACAAAATGTAACCTGATGTTAAGATTAGTTACAGCAATCGATATGAGGTATTGACAATGCAATCTTCTCCCAGGATCCCTTCTCGCTTGGACTCCGCTTCTGTTGCCCAGTACTACGACACCACCAACGACTGGATCCCAGGCTGGACAGAGCAAGCGGAGCGTTGGAATGGACGCTTGGCCATGTTGGGCTTGGTGATCAGCATCGCTACGGAAGCGGCGTTGGGCCACAGTGTTTTTGCCAGCACTCTCGCCCAGTGGCTAGGTCTGCAATAACCTGCAATAATTTGTCGAAGAACTTTTCGGTAGAGCCACATTGGACATCTCACAGACTTTCTCTTCGGCTTTGAGATGTTACAGCTCTACCCTTTTTGGGAGCTTTTTCACCCTTCAATCCCTATCTCGACAGTCCGATGATGCTTGACAATCCCTTCCTCCCCTACATTGCCGTCATGGTGGCCGGGCTGGTGGCCGCTGTTGTGATTGGCTCGATGGCTTTCTTCAACTCCAAGCGCCCTGCTGGCTGGGAAGGCGCTGGTCGCCCGCGGTACGTGCCGCAGTACGGTCAAGACGGCGATACCCCGCCGGAGTGGGAGATTGGCTGGACGGAGAAGGCCGAGCGATGGAACGGACGGCTGGCCATGCTGGGGTTTGCCATCAGTGTTTTGGTAGAGGCCATAGTGGGCCACAGCGTGTTTGCCTCTGCACTGGGGATCCGCTGATCCCAGTTGAAAGCTGTCCGGCGCCCAGTCGTCTCGAGGAAATAAAGGCGGAAGCTATGGAAGCCTGCTTTTTCCTCATGCGTGCTCTTTGTCTTTGCCGTGCAGTACTACCTTGCTTATCTCCTGGAAAGGCTGTACCCAAAGATCGGTGCCTCCTCCATTCGGTTGGTGTCTAGCCATCTGTTGCCTGTCTAATATGATTCTCTAATATGATTCTCAAAGGTGAGACGTGCTGGAAGCTCAGAAAGGTTCATAGGGATACCCACAAGCTTGAGTGTCTTAAAAAATAGATGGAGGTTATCTACCTTGTCACAGCGGAAGTAACAATCAGAGCTCTTTGTTGACCTAGACCCTGAGATAAACTCCAGGCGGAATACGTAACCATCCTCACTATCAATGCACAGCTTAATCTCTTTGATAGCCTGGATCCTAAATAACAATCGCTCTGAAGAACCGAAATCCTTGACTCTAACGTACTCCCTACTTATGGCAACGCATCCAAATGAAACCTCTTGTCCACGCTCAATTGCTTCTCTCATGCCTTTCCAGCGCGTGGAGCAAATGTAGCTGGCTACATACCTCATCAAAGGCAAAGACGGGGAAGATATAGATACGACAGGATTTCCTTGGCAATTGATGTAGTAGCTGTAGTATGGGTAGCATTCTGATTTGACAAAACCGACACTCTTCTTACTGAAGTCCACGTTCACAATGAAGCCATTGCTCAAAATAACAACCCTAGATTTATAGGGTTGATTTGAGTACCAATAGTACTAAAGAAGCATCGATAAACCACCCAACAATCCAGAAAAAGCCATAGCAATAGGAGGTATGCCACTGGCCAAAGTGCTAGGGATCCATGTCACTAAGGCAGAAAGTATTGCCGATAGAACTGCGAAGATAGGAAGTCCAATAAGTAGCAATGTAGATAAAGATACCGACACAACACGCATCAGCAAAGTAAAAGGGCTCCATTTCTCGATTGGCGTTTCTTCTGTTGCTACGAGGTATCCCAGTGACTTATCCCGTACCAGCTTTGTCTCGGCCTCTAATAACATCACTTATCCCCCCTCACTTCTTGGATAAGCTCCATTGGCAATCTATGCCAAAGTAGTGTTTAGAGACAAACTCATAATCTATTCTGTTTCACCACTGGATAATCTTTTTCTGAACGGCTGTCATACACATGGCAACGCGGGCGTTGATCTCATCCTCAGAGCCGAAAATATCTAGCTTTTCTTTGAGCCTTTGGATACAGTTTTGTACGGTCTTCTTGCTGGTGTGAATGCGATCGGCAATGGCTTGGTCGGTGAGGGCTTCTTTGCAGAGCAAATTCAAGACCTCAATTTCTCGTTCCGTCAGCTTCGTAAGACCGCGCAACTCCCGCGGCATGCGCAATTCTCCATTGAGGGCGCTTTTGGCCCCCTCCAGAAACACGGTGCGCCGTTCCATTTTGTTGACCGCGGCAAACCCACCCTGGTGTTTGCTGATCAGGCCCACCAATGGAGTTAGCAGCAGCGGCTCGCTGGAATAGGCCATCACATTTAGGGTGGGGTAGTTCTCAAAGATATGACGCAGGAACTCTAGGCCAGGCTCGGCAGACTGCTCCCCGCTGGTTTGACCGTAGAGCAGATCGGCTACAACCAAGTCCGGTTGTTCCCGCTGCAAGCGCAGGATGGCGTCCATAGGGTTGGTGACCGTAATGCACTGAGCATCGGCTGCAATCCGTTGCAGCCACTCACAGTTGTTCTGGGCCACCTCTGGATGATCTTCGACGATCAAAAACTTGAGCGGGGCAGTGGGGCTTTCAACCTCGGACATCAATCCACTCCTCTAAATCCTTATCTTGTAGTCCATTCTCTGCCGAGCGAGCTTGGCCGAGATGCGTTCGTCGGCAAGGGATCCGTCTGCAAGCATAGCTCCCAGCCGACTACCCCAGTGTAGCCTCAGGTAGGGGCTTAGAGGTGAGCCTGGGGGGGTGGGAAAGGACAGGTTAGGCTAGAGGGTGACGTCAACCGGATCTGAACTGTGGTACCCCTGCAAGATCGCAACCCAACCACCCGCACAGCCTATGTCACTTATGCCCTGGTGATCGTTAACATCTTAATTTTTCTGTACCAGCTAACCCTGTCGCCACAAGAGCTGGCAGCTTTTTTCCGGGAGTGGGCAGTGGTACCGACAGAGTTGACGGCCAGTTTTCGAGGGGAGCTCACCTCTTCGTCGCGTCCGGAATGGATAACCCTATTCACCTCACAATTTCTGCATGGGGGCTTTCTCCACATTGGCGGGAACATGCTTTTTTTGTGGGTTTTCGGCAACAACGTTGAGGATCGCTTGGGCCATGTGCGCTACCTCATCTTTTACCTGGCTTGCGGAGCTTTGGCTGCATTAACGCAGTGGTTTTTCGACATGGGATCCCCCATTCCTTCACTGGGGGCAAGCGGCGCTATTGCTGGCGTATTGGGAGCGTATATTTTGCGTTTTCCACGGGCCGAGATTCTGACCCTGGTGCCCTTGGGTATTTTCATCACAACCCTCTACGTTCCGGCTTGGGTGTTCCTAGGCTTTTGGTTCATCCAGCAAGCCTTCTACGGCATTGCCAGCCTACAGACGCCTACTAACATCGGTATGCAGGGTGGGGGGATTGCCTATTGGGCCCATGCGGGCGGTTTTGTGTTTGGGGCCATTTTGGGGCCGCTGATGGGGTTGTTTTCCGGCAAAAGCCCTTATGACCGCCAAATGACTTGGCAACAACGTGACAGGGATCTGTTTTGATTTGATCAGCTTTGATACTTTCTCAGTCTATTGTTAATCGGATAGCAGCGTGATGGGAGAAAGCCATGGTCAGTCTATCTGCCAAGCCTCTAACTCTGGAAGACTTTCTACAACAGCCGGAAACTCAGCCCGCCAGCGAGTTCATCAAAGGAGAAATTATCCAGAAGCCCATGCCACAGGGAAAACACAGCCGTCTCCAACTAAAACTGGGTAGCTTCATTAACGAGATGTTGGAGCCTTCTCAACTGGGAATGGCATTTCCAGAGCTGCGCTGCACCTTCGCCGGATACGCGATTGTGCCCGATATTTCTGTGATCCCCTGGGATCGGATCCCTGTAGATGAAGATGGCACCATTCAAAATCTCATCCCCTTTTGCCCGGATTGGATGATCGAGATTTTCTCTCCCAATCAAAATCAAATGAAGCTGGTCAAAAAAATCCTGATCGGTTTGGCCCACGGCTGCCAAATGGGGTGGGTGGTGGATCCCGAAGAAAGGGTTGTTTTCGCCTACCCTGCCGGGCAGCAGCCGACAGTACATGAGGATCCCCAAGAGGTGATCCCCACTCCTGCGTTTGCCCAAGGGATCCAACTGACAATTGCAACTTTGTTTGGCTGGATGCAAGTTCAAGCTGGTGAGGGCCGCAAGCCCAATAGGGGATAGAAAGGGAGTGGATCCCTTTCCGACCCTCAGTTCTCATCTCAATTCAACATTATTATTCAGTTGTTGTAGAGGGCAGGGGCTTGGGCAACCGTCTCACCAGTTTGAGGCAGCTCCTGCCGCAGCAGCGCCACCAAGGCGTTGGTGGATTGGTCGTAGAGGCTGGTCACCAGCTTGGGATAGAGGCCAATGCCGATGATTGGGATCAACAGGCAGGCGATGATGAACACCTCGCGTGGCTCGGCATCCACCAACTCTTCGTGTTCGGTGAGCTCTTTGTTCTCTGGGCCAAAGAAAATCTGCCGCAACATCGACAGCAGGTAGATGGGGGTCAGGATCACCCCAACTGCTGCCAGGAAAACCACCACCAGCCGGAAGGGGAGAGAGTAAGCATCGGTGGTGGCCATGCCGATAAACACCATGATCTCGGCCACAAAGCCGCTCATGCCGGGTAGGGCTAGCGAAGCCAGGGAGCAGGCGGTGAACATGGAGAAGATCTTGGGCATCTTCAGGCCAACGCCGCCCATTTCCTCCAGCTCCAGCGTATGGGTGCGGTCGTAGGTGGCCCCCACCAAGAAGAACAGGCTGGCCCCGATCAGCCCGTGGGAGATCATCTGCAGCATGGCGCCGCTCATGCCGATCTCCGTCAGGGATCCGATACCGATGAGCACGAAGCCCATGTGGCTGATGGAAGAGTAGGCGATCTTCCGCTTCAGGTTGCGCTGGGCGAAAGAGGTGAGGGCCGCAAAGATGATGTTCACCACCCCCAGCACGATCAGCACCGGCGCAAAGTAAAGATGGGCATCCGGCAGCATGCCCGCATTCATGCGCATCAGGGCATAGCCCCCCATCTTGAGCAGGATCCCGGCCAGCAACATGTGCACCGGCGCGGTGGCTTCTCCGTGGGCATCGGGCAGCCAGGTGTGCAAGGGGAAAATGGGCAGCTTCACCCCATAGGCAATGAGGAAGGCCCCGTACATCAGCAGTTGGAAGGTGAGCGGATAGGTCTTGTGGGCCAGATCCGTCATGTCAAAGCTGATGGGATCCCCGTAGAAGGCCATGGCCAGACCTGCCACCAAGATAAACAGGGAGCTGAGGGCCGTGTAGAGGATGAACTTGGTGGCCGCATAGAGGCGGTTTGCCCCACCCCAAATGGAGAGGAGCAAGTACACCGGGATCAGCTCCAATTCCCACATCAGGAAGAAAAGCAACATGTCCTGCACGGCAAACACCCCGATCTGCCCGCCATACATGGCCAGCATCAAAAAGTAGAAGAGGCGAGGCTTGAGGGTGACCGGCCAAGCGGCCAAGATGGCTAGGGTAGTGATAAACGCCGTGAGCAGGATCAGGGGCATGGAGAGGCCATCAGCTCCCACCGACCAACTCAAGCCCACTTGGGGTACCCAGGTGTAGCGCTCCAGCAGTTGCAAGCCCGTCTGGCCGGGATCGTAGCCGACATAGAAGCCGGCCAGCAGAATCAGCAGATCCGTGACCGCGATGAACAAAGCAAACCAGCGGATCCGCTCGGCCAACTTTTGTGCGTAGGCGCGGGTACTGGGATCCCCAGCCGGTGCTGGGATCAGGGGAATAAATAGGGCGGCCAACACAGGGTAAGCGATGACCGTGGTCAGCCAAGGAAACTCGTGCAAGCTGGGCAGCGCCATAGATGTAACCTCGCTTGTGCCATACCATCAGGGGGATCCCTGCCGGCTGCAATCCGACAGCCCTTTACCAGAATCGCCCTTGAGTATCTATGCTTAGCAAATCTACAGGATTATCTTAAGGCTCCCTCTCCCTTTGCGTTGGGATCCCTGGGATGGAGCAGATGCATTGGTGAATGTTGTACCCGAAAATCAAAAATAATCTCCCACTGTCCTCCCAAGGTAACCAATCTCATCATGCCTCAACCCAAACTGATCATCCACGGCGGAGCCGGCAGCGCCCTGGAAGGGGAAAGCAGCCTGGAAAAAGTGAGGGGATCCCTGCGGCAGGTGGTGGAGAGCACCTACGAGCTGCTGTTGGCTGGGCAGAGTGCCGAGGCGGCGGTGATGCATGCCTGCCAGTTGCTGGAGGATGATCCGCTCTACAATGCCGGGACGGGGTCGGTCTTGCAATCGGATGGGCAAATCCGCATGAGCGCCGCTCTCATGAACGGGGCCACCCAGTCTTTTAGCGGGGTGATCAACGTCAGCCGGGTTCAGCATCCCATCCTCATGGCCCAGGCTCTGCAATCAAGCCCGGATCGCGTGGTGGCCGAACAAGGGGCAGCAGAGCTGGCGCGGGAGCTGCAGTTGCCGGTCTATGATCCGGCCACTCTCAAGCGGGTTCAAGAGTGGGTGCAGTTGCGTCAAACCCATCCCCCGACCAGGGTTCTCACTGCTCTGGCCATGGGCACGGTGGGGGCGGTGGCCCTGGATCAACAGGGGCAAATCTGTGCCGGCACCTCCACCGGCGGGCGGGGGTTTGAACGGGTGGGGCGAGTAAGCGATTCGGCCACTCCAGCGGGAACCTATGCCAGTGCGGCGGCGGGGGTCAGTTGTACTGGTGTCGGGGAAGATATTTTGGATGAGAGCTTGGCGGCGCGGATTGTGATTCGAGTGGAAGATGGCCTCAGCCTGAAGGCTGCCATGGCCAAGTCTTTTCAAGAGGCCCGCCAACGTCGCCGCTCCTTTGGGGCCATTGCTCTATCGCGCTCGGGCGAGATTGCTTGGGATACCACCACCGACCTACTGCTGGCCGCCTATCACGATGGGCAGGGGATCGGCTTGACGATCTAAACTTCTAGCCGGGCTTGCGGGATTAGACCTGGACAAGCCTGAGGCGGTTGGATAAGAGTAGGATAAGAGTAGAAATAGTACTTAAACAAACCAAGTCTGCCCCCTGGCGGGCCACTGTAGAGCGTTTATGGCACTTCACGCGGAGTTGCACCGTCATTTGGGCGGTTCGGTTGTCCCCCGAATTCTGTGGCGCTACTTTCATCGCCAGGGATCCCCTTTGGCAGAGCGCTTTCCCACCTATGCCGAGTTTGAGGAGTTCTACACCCGCCCGCGCAACACCCTCGAGGATTACCTGGAGCTGCACACGCTGGTGGAACAGGTGCAGACCCTGGAAACCCTGCCCTATTTTATCTACCGCCTGCTGCGGGGAGCCTACATCTTTGAGGATCTGGCCTACCTAGAGATTCGCTACACCCCCTACCTGCGCACGGATCCCAGCCTGGATGAGGCGGAGCGCCTCAAGCAGATGCGCCAGGTAATCGAGACGGTGGGGCAGGCCAGCCAGCAGCGGGAGTATCCCATCGTCACCACCCAGATCGTCTGTTTGCATTCACGCCTGCCCAGCCACATCAACCGGGCCATGGTGGAAGCTGCCGCTGAGTCGGAGTATGTGTGTGCCATCGACCTGGCCGGGGGAGACAAGCCCTACGGCGAACGGATGGACGAGTGGATTGAGCTGTTCAAGTATGCGCTGGCCCGCGGCCTGAAAACCACTGCCCACCTGTACGAAACTTTGGATGGCTGCTACCCACAGTTGCTGCCCTATGTCTCGCGGATCGGCCACGGCATTCAGATCCCCCTCCACTATCCAGAATTGCTGCCGGAGCTGGCACGGCGAGGACAATGCCTAGAAGTTTGTCCCACCACCTATCTAAAAACGGGAACCCTGCCCAGTTTGGAGCCCCTCAAGATTGTCTTTGACCGCTGCTTTGAGGCGGGGGTGGATATCGCCATCTGCACCGACAACGCCGGCTTGCACAATGTGCGGCTGCCGTTTGAGTACGAAAACCTGCTAACCCACGACATTATCGATTTCGAGCAGCTCAAACACTGCCAGGAAGCAGCCTTTCGTCACGCTTTTGCCTGGCCCTACAAGGGGCGTCCGGCCTCATTGTTGTCGGAGTTACAGCAGGGGGTATCTGCTTCTTTGGTGGCTCTCTGATCCCCTCAGCGGGACGGAGTCTTTATTCTTCATCCGAGCTTCTTGAGAATAGGGAAGGGATCCGTAACAGAGACAGGGGCAGCTTTCGCAAGGGAAATAACCGCTTGGATCCCTTGCCCAGAGCGATGTTGAGCGGCATCTGAGGGTGGATAGAGCCCGACAGAATCCAATGCTGAGTCTACTGAGCCAAACATGAAGGTTTATATCAGCGCCGATATCGAGGGGATTGCCGGCATCAGCCATTGGGATGAGGCCACCATCGGCCAGCCGGGTTACGAGCCATTCCGAGAGCAGATGACCCGAGAAGTGATCGCGGCTTGTGAGGGATCCCTGGCTGCCGGAGCCATGCAGATCACAGTCAAAGATGCCCATGACTCCGGGCGGAACCTCATCCCCGAACGGTTGCCGGAGCCGGTGCAACTCATCCGCGGCTGGAGCGGCCACCCCTACTGTATGGTGCAAGAGTTGGATCGCAGTTACGATGCCCTGCTCCTAATCGGCTATCATGCCCGCGCCGGATCTGCTGCCAACCCCCTCGCCCACACCTACACCACCGAAGTTAGCCAAATCCGGCTGAACGGCCAGGCCATCGCCGAGTTTCACCTGGTCAGCCTCACGGCTGCCTATGAGGGAGTCCCAGTTGTGTTTGTAGCCGGAGATGCGGAGGTGTGTGCCGCAGCGAAAGCTTATGACGCCCAAATCGAGACGGTGGTCACCCACAAAGGGATAGGCCAGTCGGTCATTACGCCACATCCGCAGCAGGTTCTACAGGCCATCCGCCAAGGTGTAGAGGGATCCCTGAGGCGGCTGCCGGCCTACCGGCCTCGCCCACTGCCGGATCACTTTCAATTGGAAGTGGACTACAAGGATCCCGCTCGCGCCTACCGCAAGTCTTTTTATCCCGGCTGCCGGTGGGTTGCCGATTCCACGGTTCGGCTGGAAGTTTCCGACTGGTTTGAGGTGTTGCGGGCTTTGGAGTTTATTGTGCTCACCTAGCCAGGGATCCAAGCGGCATCTCGATGAGGCGAGCGGCGGCTTCCCTGAGGCTGGTCTCGGAAAGGTCAGACAGCTCAATCCGGGCCCGAAGGCGATTGAAGTTTTGCTGCAGCCCGTGTCGATAGGTGGGGTCGTAGTGCTGCTCCAGCAACTCCTGCACAAACTGCGGCCACTCTTGGGCGTCGATCAGCTCAAACCAACGCTGCAGGCGGGCCTGGCCAAGACGGGACTTCAGAGGCAGCAATTTTTCCTTCAGCGCTTGGGGGTGAGCAATCCAGTGGGGATAATGGGCGATCAGCCCCTTCACCCGCTCCTCTAGAGGCAACTGCACTTCGACACAGTCGGCTTGGGTGAGGGCTTGCCAAAGGGCAGGCGGCAGATGGAGCTGGCCCACTTTGGCACTCTCAGCCTCCACCCAGACTGGCTTGGCGGGATCCCACTGGAGAAAAACCTGCACCAGTTGACTTTCAAAGCTCTTCTGACTGGGCTGCGGCACCCCCCACTCGGCCCCCAGAAGGGATCCCCGGTGACAGGCCAGCTTTTCCAGATCGAGAACTTGGGATCCCTGTTGGCGCAGATGGTGAAGCAACTGGGTTTTGCCACTCCCTGTTGGTCCGCAGAGCACTCGGTAGGTAAATTCCTGGGGCAAGATCTGCAGCTGTCGGCGCACCCAGGCCCGGTAGGTTTTGTAGCCACCTTGCAAAACCGTAACCTGCCAGCCCACCTGGGACAACACCAATGCCAAGCTGGCAGAGCGCTGCCCTCCCCGCCAGCAGTAGATTAGGGGCCGGTAATCGCGATCTTTATCGGCAAAATGGGTTTGCAAGTGGCGACTGATGTTCTGGGCCACCAAGCTTGCCCCTCGTTTGCGGGCTGTAAAGGGATCCACCTGCTTGTAGAGCGTGCCCACCTCTGCCCGTTCTGTATCGTAGAGTACAGGCAAGTTGATGGCTCCCGGCCAATGATCCTCTGCGAACTCTGCCGGAGAGCGCACATCGATAATTTCGCTGTAGGTGTGCAGCCAGGGCTCTGCAGTGAAGTGAATCGGAGGAGACACAAACCTGCGGATAGAAATGGCAAGCTGTGTTCTATCTTGGCAGGGTTCTGGCCAAGGCTCACCGCCCCAGCTTTAACTTGGGAGAGCCGAGGTCAAGCGCAGGGTGACCCGAAGGCTTGGGTTGGATATCCCTCTTGATTGGGCTTTTGCTCTTTCTTTGCTCTTTATTGAATTGATTTGCCAGAGGTGCTATGGGATCCTATATTGCGGCAGAACCTTACCCCTATCCCTACAACGGTGACTTACGGCCTGAGAACACCGCCCTGATCGTCATCGATATGCAGACCGATTTCTGCGGGGTAGGTGGCTATGTAGACAAAATGGGCTACGACATTTCCCTCACCCGTGCCCCCATAGAGCCGATCCGACGGGTTTTGGCGGCAATGCGAGCCCTGGGTTTTTTCATCGTGCATACCCGCGAAGGCCATCGCCCCGATCTATCAGATTTGCCGGAAAACAAGCGCTGGCGCAGTCAACGCATTGGGGCAGGCATTGGGGATCCCGGTCCCTGTGGGCGCATCCTGGTGCGAGGAGAACCCGGCTGGGAAATTATCCCGGAACTGGCTCCTCTGCCAGGGGAGGTGATCATCGACAAGCCGGGCAAAGGCGCTTTCTATGCCACCGATCTGGACTTAATCCTGAGGCGCAAAGGCATCCAAAACCTGATCTTGACGGGCATCACCACCGATGTATGCGTCCACACCACCATGCGAGAAGCCAACGACCGGGGCTATGAATGTTTGTTGCTATCCGATTGCACAGGTGCCACAGACTACGGAAATTATCTCGCTGCTCTGAAGATGATCCAGATGCAAGGGGGGGTTTTCGGGGCAGTTGCCGATTCAGGTGCCCTGATAGCAGTACTTCAGGAACTCAAAACCGACTAGACCTCGTTTCTTTACGTGTCTTTACGTGAGACACCCAAACCAGGAGATCTTGACCAACCATGACTACCACTGCCCAAACTGAAATCTCAACAGCACGGAAAGCCCCCCCGGAACTGGAGGTCGTCAACCTCACCAAGCGATTTGGATCCCTGTTGGCCCTAGACCACGTCTCGATGAAACTCAAGCCGGGATCCCTTCATGCCTTACTTGGGGAAAACGGAGCCGGGAAAAGCACCCTCGTCAAGTGCGTGATGGGCTTTTATCATGCTGACTCTGGCGATGTTTGCATTGATAAACGAGCTCGTGCCATCCACAGCCCACGGGATGCCTATCACTACGGCATTGGCATGGTGTACCAACATTTCACCTCTGTACTCGCCATGACTGTGGCGGAAAACTTGGTCTTGGCCCGCCCAGATTTGCCTTTGGTGATTGACTGGAAAGAAGAGGAAAAAAAGCTGGCAGATTTTATGGAAACAGCCCCTTTCCAAGTCAACTTGCGGGCTTTTGTTTCCGAACTATCGGCAGGAGAAAAGCAGAAGGTCGAGATCCTCAAGCAGCTTTATTTGAACACCAAGATCCTGATCTTGGACGAGCCTACTTCTGTGCTCACGCCAGAGGAAGCCGACGAAGTCTTGGGCCTTGTGCGTCGTTCGGTGGAAGCTGGCGACCTGAGTGTATTGCTCATTACCCACAAGTTTCGCGAGGTGAATGCCTTTGCCGATGAGGTGACGGTGTTGCGACGTGGGAAGCTGGCCGGCCATGGACAAGTGAAAGATTTATCCACAGCAGAAATGGCCGAAATGATGCTGGGCCGGCAACAGGTGCAGATCCAGTTGGAGAAAGCCTTGGTCAAAGGGGGATCCCCTCTGCTGGAAATTGAAGGGATCCAGGCTGACAAGGACAATGGCTTGCCCGCTGTGCGGGGGGTGACCCTGACTGTTCATGGAGGTGAGATTGTGGGAATTGCCGGCGTTTCCGGCAACGGCCAGCGGGAGTTGATGGAAGTCTTGGCCGGGCAGCGGATGGCTACAGCCGGGCAGATCAAGATCAACGGGCAACTGTACAGGGCCACCCGCGCAGAAATGGTGCGCCACCGGGTTTGCTGTTTGCCGGAGGAACCTCTGAGAAATGCCTCGATCCCCAACATGAGCGTTGGCGAAAACTTGGCCCTGCGTCGTTATGACCGGGATCCTATGGCCAAAGGTTGGATGTTGATCTGGCAAGAGATTTGGCGCTCTGCCCGCGCGTTAATCGAGCAATTTAAGGTGAAAACGCCTGCAGCCCAAACTCCCATCAGCCACCTGTCGGGGGGTAATGTCCAGCGAGCCATTTTGGCACGGGAACTCGCCGGAGATCCACAAATTTTGATCGCCGCCAATCCTTGTTTTGGTCTGGACTTTGCGGCAGTAGATTACATTCACTCGCAGATTGTGGATGCTCGTAACCGAGGAGTTGCCGTCTTGCTGATCAGCGAAGATCTGGACGAGCTTCTCAAGCTCTCCGATCGTTTGCTGGTGATGGCGGGCGGTCGGATCGTCTATGAAAGTCCTATCAGCAGCGTGGATCTCAAAGAAGTTGGCCACAAGATGGGCGGACATTAAGCATTAAGTGATTTGGTAAGTAATCAGCAGTGAATATGACATGGCTTCCCCTCAAATGGAGAGGTGAGCCCGAACTTTTTCTTCGTCCATTTGGTCAGTCGGCCCCTCCATGATAAGGGATCCATTTTCCATAAGATAAAAGTAATCGGCCAGACTTTGGGCAAACTCAAAATACTGCTCCACCAGCAACACCGAAACGCCCCGCTCCTTTTGAATACGGGTGATGGCTTCTTCAATCTCGATGATGATGGAGGGTTGGATCCCTTCTGTAGGCTCATCCAGGAGCAAAAGTTTGGGCTCTGCCACCAAAGCTCTGGCGATGGCCAGTTGCTGCTGCTGCCCACCGCTCAAATCCCCACCCAGCCGTTTAAGAAAAGAACGCAGAATTGGGAATAGGTCATAGACAAACTCAGGTATGATCCGTTCTCTGTCCGGTGCCGCTTCTAGCCCCACCAGCAGGTTTTCCTCAACCGTTAGGCGGGGAAATATCTCTCGACCTTGGGGTACATAGCCGATACCGGCGCGGGCTCGCCAATTGGGAGGGTAATGGTTGATAGGACGGCCCTCAAAAGCAATTTTGCCTGTGCAGTCTTTCAGAAGTCCCATCAGGGCTTTAAGCGTGGTGGTTTTGCCCATGCCATTGCGACCCAGAAGGCAGACCGCTTGGCCGGGAAAGATCTTAAAAGAGAGATCCTTCACAATTAAACTCTGACCATAGTAAACCCTCAAGTTGGAGACCTCCAGGAGAGGCCCGGATCCATCTCGGGATAAGTTTTGTGTTGCGGTCGCGTTTTCCGTATTCATAGACCTGCGCATGAGTCGATTAGATACAGAACTATAGCCTCTTTGCTTAGTTTTTCCCCTTGTGGGATCCGAGATAGACCTCAATCACTCGCGGGTCGTTTTTCACATCCTCAAAGGTACCTTCGCACAGCACCGAGCCTTGGTGTAAAACAGTAACCTTACGGGCAATTTGCCGGACAAATACCATGTCATGTTCAATCACCAAAATGGTGTGGCTTTGGGCTAAGGATTGAATTAACTCTCCTGTAGCTTCTGTTTCTTTATCTGTCATCCCGGCTACGCATTCATCGAGCAGCAGCAAATCCGGATCTTGAGCGATCACCATGCCGATCTCCAGCCATTGCTTTTCTCCGTGGGAAAGCAGCCCTGCCGGAACCCGATCCTTACGGCTGAGGCCAATGGTTTCCAAAAGAGCATCCGTTTTTTCTCGCAGATGCTTTTTGCCCAATAGGGTGGAAAAAACCCTTTTGTCAGGGTTGAGGGATAGCTCCAAGTTTTCTCGCACGCTCAAGTTTTGATAGACCCGCGGCGTCTGAAACTTGCGCCCAACACCCAAAATCGAGATCTCGTGTTCCTTGAGCTTGGTCAGATCTTTTCCTTTAAACAGCACCCGGCCTCGAGTAGGCTTAACCTTGCCCGTCAGCACATCGAGAAACGTAGTCTTGCCTGCCCCATTGGGACCGATGACCACCCGCAGCTCCCCTTCCTCCAGAGAGAAGTTCAACCCATCTAAAGCCTTAAAGCCGTCGAAGCTGACGGTGAGATCCTGAGTTTGTAAAATTTGTCGGGTGGCGGTGGGAGCTGCAGTGAGCATAGGGATCACATCCAAGAACGGAAAGGCCAAAGGTCAAACCGGATTCTCAACCCATCAAATAAACCCATCAAATAGGAGAGGAAACTTGGCATCGCTGGCTCACCCATGGGATCCTCTTACCTTAAACTTATATCTTGCACATAACTGACATCCTCAAGAGAAAGCCAGATTTAGGCTGGAGAAGTATTTGCCAAACGCCTGCGCCAAAGCTGAACGGTGACCCAAAGTTGCCTGCCTTGGGTGCGCACCCAACCCACCAGTCCATCCGGCAGCACCAGCACCACCAACAGGAACAATCCCCCCTGGAAAAACAGCCAAATCTCCGGAAAATTTTCGCTCAGCAAGCTCTTGGCAAAGTTGACCAACAGAGCCCCCAGCACTGCCCCCACCAAACTGGCCCGACCGCCCACCGCCACCCAGATCACCATTTCAATGGAAAAGGGAACGGCCATCGCATTGGGAGAGATGATCCCGGTTTGCAAGGTAAACAAAGCTCCGGCAATGCCTGCCAGGGCAGCAGACACGGCAAACATCAGCACTTTAAAGCCGGTGGGATCGTAGCCGGAAAAACGAACCCGTGGCTCGTCATCTCGAATGGCTACCAGGATCCGACCGAATAAGCCGCTGGTGAGCCAACGACAGAGAAGGTAAGCCAAAACCACCGCCAGAACTGTAGTGACATAGACAGCAAAGCGCATTTCGGACGAGTTGACATCTAGGCCAAACAAAGTCTGGAAGTTGGTCAGGCCGTTGGTGCCGTTGATTAAGCGCTGTTGGCCGTTGAAGAAGTTAAAGAAAATGATCGTGGTGGCCTGAGTTAAAATGGAAAAATAAACCCCTCGGATGCGATTTCTCACCACCAAATACCCCAGGGCTGCCGCCACCAAAGCCGGGATCAAGACCACAGCAACAGCCGTAAACGGAAATGAATAAAAGGGATACCAAAACCAGGGCAATTCCGTTACCCCGTAGAGGCTGAAAAACTCCGGTATCTGACCTTCCGGCAATTGCAATTTCAGGTGCATCCCCAGAGCGTAGCCCCCCAAGGCAAAGAACACCCCATGCCCCAGGCTGAGCATGCCGGTATAGCCCCAGATGAGGTCGATTCCCAAAGCTACAATGCTGAGGGCCAGAAACCGCCCCAACAAGTTGAGCCGAAAGCCAGACAGCACAGTTGGGGCCACAAAGATCAAGGCCAGCACCAAAACGATGAGGATCCCGGCCTCCCACAGAAGCTTGCGAGAAGAATTGGGATCCCCACCCGCGGCGGGAGCAGCCACTTCATGATCAGCACGGGGGGAATGAACCAGTTTCATGGGCTTTGTGAGGGAGTAGAAGATGGAGAGTCTGGTCCTAGAGTTTTCGCCAAGCGAGATCATTCCCTAGGCATCTACCATACGACCTTTTTCGGGGAAAAGGCCCCGAGGTCGCACCTGCAAAAAGGCCACGATCAAAGCAAAGACCATCACCTTGGCCATGCTCGTGGTGGCAAAAAAGTTGAGGGTATCGGTCAGGATGGGCACGTTGGGAAAAATCAAAGCCAGCGTCCCTGAGCCGATGACAAAGTTGGCAATCCCGATCCCAAGCGCCGCCACAATACTGCCCAAAAGCTTACCGACACCCCCCACCACGACCACCATAAAGGTATCCACGATGTAGTTTTGGCCGGTGTTCGGCCCCACGGATCCCAGCAGGCTGACCGCTACGCCGGCCACTCCCGCCAGACCCGAGCCGACGGCAAAGGTAAGGGCATCCACCTTTTGCGTAGGGATCCCTACACAGGCACTCATGGCCCGATTCTGGGTAACCGCCCGGATGCGCAGCCCCCAGCGGGTGCGCTGCAAGAAGAAGTACAGCCCTAGGATGCAGAAGACAGTGAGGGCGATGATAAACAGGCGGGTATTGGGCAAAAACAGGCTGCCCACCGGGATCCCACCCCCCAGCCAACGAGGAGCGGTCACATCTTTGTTCTGGGCTCCAAACCAGGGTTGAGTGACTGCTAAAGCATAGGTTTGCGCCAGCACCCGCCCCCCCACCGCTGCAATTGCCGTGGAAAGCACCAGTAGCAGCGCCAGCGTCCACCCTTTGAGGCGCGGCCAATCCGTTCGCCTGGCCAAGAGCCACCAGCCGCCAAAAAAGAGCACCGCGAAGGCCCCCAAGCGGAAAGCCAGCACCCAATTGACGCTGCGCACAAACTGCTGCAGGATCAGGCTCACGCCCCAGGTGGCCAAAAGGGTCTCCAAGGGTCGGCCATACAAAAAGCGAATCACCCCCCGCTCCAGGGCTAGTCCCACCAGAGCCGTGACGGCAAAGGCAGCTACCAAAGCTGGAAAGATGTACAGATCCCGCCAGGGATCCCCCAGTGGCCGGAAAGCATTTTGCACGACGAAGGTGGTGTAGGCCCCCAACATCATCAGCTCCCCATGGGCCATGTTGATGACCCCCATGAGGCCGAAAACAATAGCCAAGCCCAGAGCGGCTATCAGCAAGACGGTGCCGATGCTAAGGCCGTTAAACAAGCTATCCAAGAGCAAGGTCATCGGCAGGGGATCCTCCTTCCAACTTGACCGGGGAAGCTTCTTAAGCGGCAGAGCGGGATCCCCGACCCTATCCAAACGGCAAGGGATCCCAGCCCTGGCCAGGACTAGCTGACTTTGTAGCGACCGCCCTTGGCCGGATCTGACCAATCGCAGGCAAAGCCCTTGGTCTCTGCCACAAACTGGTTCCAGGGCTGTGGTTCCACGGCATCCGTAGAAAAGATGACATCAAACAAGCCATCGGAGCGCACCTGGCCGATCCGCACATATTTGGTCAGGTGGTGGTTGGTGTTCATGGTTACCAAGCCTTCAGGGGCATCGAAGGTCTGGCCGTAGGCTGCCTGCCGCACGGCGTCGATCTCCACCGTTCCCGCTTTTTCTGCCGCCTGCTTCCAGATGTAAACCATGATGTAGGCGGCTTCCATCGGGTCGTTGGTGACGCGGTTTTGGCCGTATTCTGCCTTGAAAGCTTCCACAAACTTCTTGTTGGCAGGCGTATCCACCGTCATAAAGTAGTTCCAGGCGGCGAAGTGCCCTTCCAAGAATTCGGGGCCGATGGCCTGTACCTCTTCTTCGGCAATGCTGACGGACATGGAAGGATAGCGATCTGGCCCCAGCCCTGCCCCTTCCAGTTGTTTGAAAAAGGCCACGTTGCTGTCGCCGTTCAAGCTGTTGTAGATCACACCGCCATTGGGAAGAGCGGCCCGGATCTTGCTGATGATGGGGGTAACTTCTGTGCTGCCCAAAGGCAGATAGTCTTCACCCACCACCTTGCCCCCCAGGGCTTCCAACTGGGCCTTGATGATGGTGTTGGCCGTGCGGGGGAACACATAGTCGGATCCCACCAGGAAGAACTCTTTGCCCTTGTTCTTGAGCAGCCATTCCACCGAAGGCTCGATCTGCTGGTTGGGGGCAGCGCCGGTGTAGAAGATGTTTTTGGAGCACTCTTGTCCTTCGTACTGCACGGGATACCAGAGCAGGTGCTGCTTGGATTCAAACACCGGCAAAACCGCTTTGCGACTGGCCGAAGTCCAGCAGCCGAATACCGTTGCCACCTTGTCCACATCGATCAATTTGGTGGCTTTCTCGGCAAAGGTTGGCCAATCGGAAGCCCCATCCTCGATAATCGGCTCGATCTGCTTGCCCAAAACCCCACCGGCGGCATTGATCTCTTTGATGGCCAGCTTTTCCGCATCCACCACGCTGGTTTCCGAAATGGCCATGGTGCCGCTAAGGGAGTGCAAAATGCCAACGCGGATGGTCTCTCCCTGGGCGTAGGCGGGCACGGATCGCTTCACCCAGATCTGCGGCCCTAGGGCAGCCCCGGCTCCGGCCAGAGCGCCCATTTTCAGCACTTGACGACGATTAAAAGATAGAGCCATCGGTGATCTCCGAAACGAAGTGAGTGCAAAGGGTATTAAGAAGTCCAGTTGTTGCAGCAGCCCGGCCAACAGAGGGAAGCACTTAGCTCATCACCTCGCCCATGTGTTAAATTTGCCCAACTGCAGTCGGCTGAGGCTTTCACCGAATGCCTTCCCAACATCAACAGAGGAAAAGGCTAATCCTGCAGTCGAGAAAGCGTCGTGCGTCCCTGTTGCCTTAACGTGTTCCATCAAACCCATTCAGCCCGGAGAGAATTGTATCGCGGGATACCTTTTCCCAGAATCCGAGCTTGTTCTCGGCTCCCTTTCCCCACAGGCTGTAGGCAAAGGCAGGGATCCCTTGCTGCCGGCATAATAGGGGTTCTGGGGTCGAGAATTAGTTGAGAGTTAACAGCTTATGGTGCAACAGGCCGGCTATGGATCTTGGCGATCCCCGATTACCGCTGACCTGGTGGTGACGGGATCCCTGCGCTTGGGACAGATGGTTTGGGATCAGGGGGATCTCTACTGGACGGAGGGCCGCCCGCAAGAAAAAGGGCGCAATGTGTTGATGCGGCGCTCTGCCGACGGGATCCTGGTGGAGCTGACACCGGCACCTTTCAATGTGCGGACACGGGTGCATGAGTATGGGGGTGGAGCTTATTGGGTGTCGGCAGGGGTAGTGTATTTTTGCAACTTCGCTGACCAACGGCTCTACCGCCTGCTGCCGGGTTCGGATCCCCAGCCCCTGACAGAAGCAGGCCCCTATCGCTACGCCGACGGGGTGGTGGATCGGGCGCGTGGACGCATCCTCTGTGTGCGGGAGGATCACAGCCGCCAGGGAGAGCCGGAAAACAGCCTTGTCTCGATTGACTTAGCAAGTGGATCCCAGCAGATTTTGGCTTCTGGGCACGACTTCTACGCCAGCCCGCGCCTCAGTCCAGACGGCCAGACCTTGGTATGGCTGACCTGGGATCACCCCCAAATGCCCTGGGACGGCACAGAGCTGTGGCGGTCTGAGGTGAACCCTGACGGCAGCTTGGGAGAACCTCAAAAGCTAGCCGGTGGCCCTGCCGAGTCGATCTTCCAGCCCCAGTGGTCACCGCAAGGGGATCTCTACTTTGTTTCCGATTGCAGCGGCTGGTGGAACCTCTATCGCTGGGATCCCCAGGGCCCCATTCCCCTCTGCCCTATGGAAGCGGAGTTTGGAGAGCCGCAGTGGGTGTTTGGCCTGAGCACCTACGGCTTCTGTGGCGATGGGCGCATCCTGGCCTGTTATGAACAAGACGGGCTGTCTCATCTGGCTTATCTGGATCCCCATTCAGGACAGTTGGCAGGGATCCCCTTGCCCTACACCCAGATCAGCGGTTTGCAGGTGAGTGGGGAAAAAGCCGCTTTCCTGGCCGGATCCCCGACGGAAGCCACTGCCTTGGTCTGCCTAGACTTACCCTCCAGCCAAGTGGAGGTGGTGGCCCGTTCCAGCAGCGTGGCGGTGGATCCCGACTATCTGTCGATCCCAGAGCCCATTGTTTTTCCCACCGGTGGCGGCAAGGAAGTGGCCTACGCCTTCTTCTATCCCCCCAAAAACCGAGACTTTGTTGCCCCTGCTGGCGAAAAGCCACCCCTGCTGGTGAAAAGCCACGGCGGGCCCACCGGGGCGACGGCAGCCGTGCTCAACCTGGGGATCCAATACTGGACCAGTCGGGGGATTGCCGTTTTGGATGTGAACTACCGTGGCAGCAGCGGCTATGGGCGGGCCTATCGGGATGCCCTCAAAGGCCGGTGGGGCCTGGTGGATGTGGAAGATTGCATTGCCGGATCCCAATTTTTGGCAGAACAGGGCAAGGTGGATGGGGAACGGCTGCTCATTCAAGGGGGCAGCGCTGGCGGCTATACCACGTTGGCGGCCTTGACCTTCCACAGGGTCTTCCGGGCGGGTGCCAGCTACTACGGGGTGAGCGATCTAGAAGCCCTGGCCCAGGAGACCCACAAGTTCGAGTCTCGCTACTTGGACAGCCTCATTGGCCCCTACCCAGAGCGGCGGGATCTCTACCGGGAGCGTTCCCCCATTCATCACCTGGAGGGCCTCAATTGTCCGGTTATCTTCTTCCAAGGGTTGGAAGACGCCATCGTGCCCCCCAATCAGGCGGAGAGGATGGTGGCAGCGCTGCGGGCCAAAGGGATCCCAGTGGCCTATGTGCCCTTCGAGGGAGAGCAACATGGCTTTCGCCAGGCGGCCAACATCAAACGGGCCTTGGAGGCAGAGCTTTACTTTTATGCCCAGGTGCTGGGGTTTCCGCTGGCAGAACCTCTTGAGCCGGTTCGGATCGAGAACTTGGACACCTGATGATGACTGCTCAATGGGTCGAATAGAAAGGGATCCCGTCCCATCTATGGCCCATTGTTGCTCCACAACGCTGTCGCGACAGAGCAGCCCCTCTATGATGGACTTACCAGCCAACCCGGATGGAGCATGACTCTAGTCAATAATAAGCTCAACTATACTGAAAATAATGTATAATATGTTCAGTACGGATTACTACCAGTTGATCTTTCTGTTTACTTTCGAGTCTGCCAACATGGTAGCCAAAGCAAAGCAGAAAATTGGTAGTAAGACGACACGGAAACTGCGCTTTGGGTATTCTACTCAAAGCTTTGCGGGATACCGCCATTCTGTTTGGACTCCGTCCCGCTAACGCGAATGGAAACAAACAGAATGCTATCGCTGCATAGTTGAACAGTGATGTTCAGCAGTGTTCAGCGTAAATGTATCAGTCATCGATATTGCTCCGCAACACTGTCGCGACTGCTGGTAAGAGAGCTGGTCATGAGCGTCAGTAGCCCTTCCTTCCGTGAACTGCCCATCTTAGAAAGCGGCGATCGTCTCACCCGCGATGAGTTTGAACGGCGCTATCAAGCCATGCCTCAGCTCAAAAAAGCCGAGCTGATTGAGGGAATTGTTTACGTGGCATCTCCCCTCAGATATCGCCGACATGGCAGACCACACAGCCACATCATGGCCTGGCTGGGAGTTTATGAAGCAGCAACGCCGGGGGTTGAGTCGGCGGGCAATCCAACCGTTCGCCTGGACTTGGACAATGAGCCGCAGCCAGATGCCATATTGCGGATGCACGAATCTTGTGGGGGACAGTCCCGCATTAGCGAGGATGACTACATTGAGGGTGCACCGGAGCTGATTGTGGAGATTGCCGCCAGCACAGCTTCCTACGACCTGCATGATAAGCTGCGGGCCTACCGGCGCAACGGCGTGCGGGAATATCTGGTCTGGCTAACCCAAGAGCAAGCCTTTCGCTGGTATGTCTTCCAGAATGGAGAGTACGTGCTGCAACAGCCCAATGAGTCGGGCGTCTTGTACAGTCGAGTGTTTCCGGGGTTGTGGTTAGCCGTGGACGCGCTGCTGACGGGCAACATGCAGCAGGTGTTGGGTGTGCTGCAAAGGGGAATTGAGTCGGAGGAACACCGAGAGTTTGCAGCGCGGTTGGTAACCAGAGGAGCAGAGGGTGGGGCCTAGGCCATAGGTCTGAGGGACGGGTTTGTGCTCAGAAAGGCCCAGGTTAATGGCTGTGGGCCAACAGGTTGGGCTCGAAGACAGCTATCTCCAACCGAAACGGGATCCCCATGTGGGCCAGCCAGTCCTGCAGGGGATCATCGGCCAGCGCCAGGATCTGCCCTTGGGGGGAAACGTGGGCCGGGCGGTGCCAGTTGCCCAGTTGATGAATCACTTGGCCCATCTGGATGGGGTTTTCAGGTTGAATCAAGAGCACCGGTTCGGGTTGGGCTCTGACCCGAATGTGTCGCTGCGCATCCGCATAGAGCAGATCCCCATCGTGAAGATGGGTGCCGCGGGGCAGCATCAGCTGGATCTCGGTGCCCCAGTCGCTCACCAGCCGTTGCCGGGATCGCTGGCGGTCGTGCCAAGTGAGGGCAACCACTTCCAAGTGGCCGGGGATCCCCTCTGGCGGCTTGTCCAGCAGTTGCGTCACCGTAATGGCCGCGGGCTCCTCCCCCGCAGCATGGGCATCTTCGCTCATGTTAGGGACTCCAGATACTGGCTGAGGTCTTCTTGAAGGCGAGAGAACTCCACTTCGGTGGAAAGGCGCAGCACCTTGGTTTTCAGAGTCACCAGCACCTTGGCTGCGTGGGGGCCAGCCCAGATGTTGGGGTTGCAGAACATCTCCAAGCTGAAATCTTCAGTAGGGTAACGAAACTCAACCGGCTCCTGAGGCTGCTGTCGGGAACGGATCTTGAGTCGCTCCAAGAGGATTTGCAGAGCCTTGTGCCATTGTTGTGCCGCCTCAGGCGAAAGGGAGAAACTGGCCGAGCCGGTTGCGAAGTTGAGGGCAAACTGAGGAAAATGGGTAGTCATGGAGGCCCGTACCGTTCGCGAAGCGTCCTTTGGAGGGCAGCATTGGACAACAACAGTATCTTACGTCAGCTCTTGCTAATGGGCGTGGGCACAACCACTCTGCTGGCAGAACAGTTGAGAAAGGCTGCCGACGACTTGGTGCAGAAGGGGCAGCTCAACCCAGAAGAGGCATCCAATGTCATCAACAACCTGCTCAACCAGGTGAAGGCCGAGCAGAGTAACTTTGAATCCTACGTTCAGCGGCAGGTGCGCAACGTCCTGCAGGATCTGGGCGTGCCCCGCCAATCGGAAATGGACGAGCTGCGGGGGCGGCTGGATCGGCTGGAGCGGCAGGTGCGCAATTTGGAAAATCAGGTTTACCGCCGGTAGCCGAGCTGAGCCTTCCCCTTTTGTCGTTGAGGCTGGCCCATCTGCAGCCGGGCAGGGTTTTGCCGAGCATTCCAGTCCCCTGAAGCCGATCTCCAGATAGATCAAGTCCAAAGATCGAGTTCAGAAGTTCATCGAAGTTCCCATGCCAAGCGAAGTTTTGACCGTCACAGGCCGAGGGATCCCCCTGCTGGGCAACGACATCGACACCGACCGAATTATTCCGGCCCGCTTTTTGAAGTGCGTCACCTTCGACGGCTTGGGCCAGCACGTGTTTGCCGACGACCGCGCCCAGGATCCCGGCCAGCACCCCTTCGATCAACCCCAGCACCAGGGAGCCCAGATCCTCTTGGTCAATGCCAATTTTGGCTGTGGCTCCAGTCGGGAGCATGCCCCCCAAGCGCTGGCCAAATGGGGGATCCGCGCCCTCATTGGCGAAAGCTTTGCCGAGATCTTCTTCGGCAACTGCTTGGCTCTAGGGATCCCTTGTGTTACGGCACCCCCGGCTGTGATTCAAGCCCTGCAGAAGGCGGTGGCGGAAAATCCCCAGCTCCAGTTGACGCTGGATCTGCCCAACAAACAGGTGCGCTGGGAGGCAAATACCGCTGCTGTGGAGATCCCCCAGGGAGCCTGGCAAATGCTGGTGCAGGGCACCTGGGACGCCACAGGACAACTGCTGGCCGCCCAAGCCCAGATTCAGCAAGTAGCCGCTTCTTTACCCTACGTGCGTTGGCAGCGAGCCCGTTGAGCAATCCTCTCCCCCCTGATACCCATACATGGCTGGGCAGTGCTGACCCAGATTTTCTGGATTTGGCGATCCGGGAGATAGAAGCTGCGGATCCAGAGGCTGCCGTGCAGCGGCTAAAGGAAGCACCTGGCTTGGTGTGGGTATGCAGCCAACGCTCATTTGCCGACCTGGCTGGGGCTTGGCAAGCTGACCCGCCCATTTTTTTGCGCCACATCTGCCCCATTCACCAAGAACGGCGGCTATCTGGGGGATCCCCAGTTGAATTGCGCCTTGATGGGGAAATGTTGGCAGCCATTGACCCCGCCCTCAGCTTTTCGGTTCAGACGCGCCTGTTTGGAGAGCCGGCTCTCAAGCCCTTCCAGGTCAATGAAACCCTGGCCGAACAGGTGATGGCAGCGGTGGGATCCCCCCTGGAGGTCAAAGACCCACAGCAGGTGATCTCGGTGGTGATCCTGGCTCAACCGATGGGCATTCGCGCTTGGCTGGGCCTATCCTTGGCTGCCCAGAACCTCTCCAACTGGGCCGGTGGGATCCATCGCTTTCGGCGGGATCCAGAGCAAATCAGCCGCTCCGAGTTTAAGCTGCTGGAGGCCATCCAGGTGTTTCAGATTCCCTTGGTGCCGGGGGGACAGGCTCTGGATCTGGGGGCAGCGCCGGGGGGATGGTCGCGCATTTTGCGTCTATATGGCCAGCAGGTCACGGCAGTGGATCCGGGGGACTTGCACGAGCGCCTCAGCCAAGATCCGGGGATCTGCCACCATCGCCTCAGCGCCCAAGCCTACTTGGCCCGTGGCCCAGGCCGGTTTCACCTGATCCTCAACGACATGCGCATGGATGGCCCGGCTTCCGCCCACCTGATGGTGGCTTTTGCTCCCCATCTGGAGCCACAGGGGAGAGCTGTGATGACCCTGAAGTTACCTCGCCAACACCGCCTGCGGGTGCTGCGGCAAAGTCTGGAGATTTTGGGTAGTGCCTTCCCCCTGGTGAGAGCCCGCCACCTGTTTCACAACCGCAGCGAAGTCACCCTCTACTTGGGGATCCCTGCCCCTTAATCTGCCGTTTCCACCACCTGAATCTCCCGACGGAGCACCATTTCGCGAATGGACTCCAGCAAGCCTATCTCTTCGGGGGAGATTTTGCCGTCCGACCGGATGGCGTTGACGATTTGATCCACCTCTGTGCGGGTGAGCTTTTTGTCTTCCAGCGCTCGATCCACCAGCGCTTGCAATTGCGAAAACTCCATAAGGCTCCTCTTGCTTGAACAGGTCTTGTCGCCTCATCTCCTCATCCAAGCTACCCGCCCTGACCCAAATCTCCTGCAAGCGCAAGATTCTCTTCAGGTATCCTAAAGAAAACGTGAAACCCACCGAGAGGAAGACATCATGGCTGGCCCGGATCCCAGGAGCACTGCGCACGATTGCGCCACCCTCTGTCGAGATGGCTGTGTCTTGGGAGAGGACTGCCCCCACCGAGAGGCAGCTCGCCAAGCCGTGGCCTTTGTCATGAGCACCGACTGGGAGACCTTGATGCGGATCGCCGAATCCAAGAACCTACCCAAAAGCTCCCCTCAGGAAGAGATGGATCCCCTGCAGTTTTTGGAGAATTACCGCTTGGGCGGGTAAGCCCCAACCAGTCTCCCTAAGGACAAGGGATCCCTGCTGAGGATCCAGGGGTTTTGAGCCATACTGAGTTAGGTGGGATCCCTGGATTCTATGGTTTGGCCTTGGATCATCATCGGGTTAGTCCTAATTTCTGCCGAATTGTTTTTGCCAGAATTGGTTGCCGGCTCGGTGGGGCTGGCGGCGCTCTTGGCGGGGCTTTTGGCTTATTTGGGGCTGCCGATCTGGGTACAATTTGCCAGCTGGATTGGGGCATCGGTGGTGTTGATTATCCTCAGCCGCCGTCTGGTGCCCCATGGATCGGTTCAGGTAGAGGAATCTCGCGAGGCGCGGGCAATCACCCCCATTCCCCCAGGCGAACGGGGGCGGGTTTCTTATCTGGGTTCCACCTGGAACGCCAAGTGCAGCATTCCCAACCTGGAAATCCAAGCCGGGCAGGAGCTCTACGTGGTGGAGCGACAGGGGAATACCCTCATTGTCATGCCGGCCAAGATGCTCAAGTCCTGACCTGGACAAATGTTTGTTTCCCTTGTTGCCTTGAGCGAGGGATCCCTGCTTGGGTGTGCATCGGAGGCGGGGATCTGGCATAATCACAAAAGTTAAGCCGGGATGTAGCGCAGCTTGGTAGCGCATCTGCTTTGGGAGCAGAGGGCCGCAGGTTCAAATCCTGTCATCCCGATCCTGACTGCGACGGGAATTGAGCCGTTTACGCTATTGACCGAGAGTTTCCCACCTATCCAGAGCCCCGCAGCCAAAACCCGCATCTATCGGCAGGGGTGCAGTCTTTGTCTTGAAGGCGCAAGAAGCAAACTCTTCGATTCTTCGATGCCATGAAAGAAATGGGCGGATCAGGCAGCCAAGCGGGATCCCTCGTAGCCAGGCTGAGGGAAAAAAGAAGCAAGCACAAAAAAGGCAGGGTTGACTTGCCCCTGCCGAGAAGATCGAGAGCTGAGAGCCTGCTCTCCTTGTCGCAATCGTTGCATCAAGGCGCGGTTCCGTTTGTCCAGTTGGCGCTTGCGTGCCGATCCCCCACGACCGCGACGGTTTCTGCCCTGCTGGCGAGGAGATTCATGAGATTTCAACAGCATGGGATTCCCCTGATAAACTAAACAGTCCTGCCTGATTCTAAACGAAACCTCAGCAACTGGCCACAAGACTGGCGGCGCAAGCTGCGGCATTCATGGCTGGGGACAGACCACCTTCGTCAACTCATTCGGATGGAGAACTCCACTTTGGGACAACCAGTCTTTTAGCCGATGGGTAGCTCGACAATCATCCTCGTTGTAGATGAGCGAGTGCTCCAAATATCTGCGCTCCCGAGTTTCCAGCCATTGGCTATACCAATAAATGGACTGGGCGCCATTGGCATCAGGCAGACGCCACTGAAACCCCAACCAGCGGGCGATGTTTTTCAGGGAATAGCTCTCGATCGGCAGCACCACCGAGCGTTGCACCCAGGCCTGTAAATCCACAAAGCGCTGCAACAACTGCCTCAGCTGTCGGGGATCCGTGCGGTACTGCTCCCCCAGCCGTCGGCAGGTCTGCACCTCAAAGCCGTGAAAGTGATAGATGGGAGCGTCGGGATAGCGTTGTGCCAGTTGCAAGAATTGCTCCCAAGCTTGCCTTTCTTCCCGCGGCTCGGCGGCCAGGCAACTGTGATAGCTCGCAACCTTTTTCCCCTCGGCTTGCTCCACCACCAGCAGGCCCAGCAGATAGGCGACGTTGTGGCGGGGATCCGCCTCGATATCGAAGTACAGCTCTACGGGTGTGGTGGGCAGGGTTTCCGGGGGGGATTGAATCCAGAGAGGCTGCCGGCTGAGGGTGGCACGGGCTTGCAGCTGCAGTTGCAGGGCCACGCCGGATCCCAACTTGGGAATGGCTTGCAACCTATCCAACTGAGCGTTGGCCAGGGCTTCAATCGAGTGGATCCCCGCCTCTTGCAAAAGGGGATAGCGGGATCCCGTTACGCCCGGCAGCAGGCTGAGGGGTTGAGCGGCGGCGTTCAACTGGCGACAATGCTCCCGCCAGTGGCAAAGATGGCAGCGGCTGCGGGCCATGAACACCTGGGGCGGTTCCGGCTGGTTGAGGGAGTGCAGGTACTCCTGCAGCAATTGCCGCACCTGTGCTCGTCGGCGGCTCAGGTGGACGGGGTGCCACTTCCCATCTTTCAGGATCAAAATGCCCCGCTTGGGAACGTTTCCCTGCAGGGATCCGAGCAACTCTGCCTGCAAAGCCAGCAACAATTCGTATTCCGGTTTGGGGCGTTTGCCGATACGAATATGAACCGGCAGGTAAGAGGATCGGGCGGCGTGGCGACTTCTGCCAACGAGAGCGGGATCCCGAATCAGCAGATCCAGGGAGCTGCTCACCCAAACTGAACGTCTCTCTGGAACAGCTTCAGGCGGCAACGCAAGAGCGGGCACCATCTCGTAGTCTTCTGGGGCAGGGATGGGATCCCTTGGAGAGGAGGAGTGAGGGACAGGTTCAGAAGCAAGCTGCAACAGCTCTGCCTCAGCAGTACAGTTGAGATCTTCCTGCGGTTGCCAAAACAGCTCTGCGGCAATCCGTCCGCCGTAGATCCGCTCCGCCCCGTCGGCCATGGCTGCCAAGAGAGCTTCATTGCCCGGCGCAACCCGTTCTCCGGGGAATCGCTCAAACACAGCGGCTGCCAGGGCTTGGCGATCCCGCCGCCATTGCTCCAGCAGGTTGTCCGGCGGCAGCTTGGCCTCTTGAGGGCCAAAGCGATCCAGGTAAGGCAAGCGTCGGCAACGAAAGAAAGCAAGCAGCTCCTCAGCCTCAACAGAACCCTGTCCTGCTGCTGCAACCTGGCACTCCAACGGTGGACAACCTCAGCTCTGCTGCCATTGTGGCACGCCCCCAGGTTGCTCTCTGATCCTTCAAGACTTGGGATCCTGAGCGGGCAGGAGATGGGCGATGATCCGCTCAATCGTCTCAGATTGGCGACGAGCTGTATCGGCTTGCTGTTGACATATCGTCTTTAACTCTCCCAGCCAGGTGTTGTGCTCCTGGGATATCAGCACCTGTTGTTGAACAATGGCTTTCAGATGGGTCAGGTCATCCTTGACGAAGCTGACGGTCTCGGCCAGGGTCAACACAGCCCCAACCAGGCGATCCAGCCGGAACTCAATTTGGTCGAATCGGTCTTTGCTCTGCATTTTGCTTAGATTTGTCGGTAGAAGCTATCGGCCAATGCTAAAGGGGAGTCGCTTCGCCCAGGGAAGGCCCCCCGCCGAACAGCTAGCCCCCTCAAGCTTGTGTCTTTATTGTTACCCATACGTACAGATACGTACAGATATGCCATGAGCTATCCAGCCCAATTTCCCCTTCCAGAGTCTGTACAGGTGTTGTCTTGGGAGTGCGGTTCACCCTTCAGACGCAATGTGTACTATTTTGCAAGATCCAGAGAAAAACCACAGGGAACGAGATCACAGCCACGGAAGACTTGAAGGGATAGCATAAACTACTGCCAAGGGCAGGGATCCCTGATAAGACCTGCAGCTTGCTGACACGGCTGGCGTATGCTGGAGAATAAAGGTTTCTTTACACTTTACCGGAGCGGACTGTGACAGCTCTTTCGACGGCCCCAACCTTGTCCCAAACCAAGACGGCGGCGGTGGAAATGCAGGGGGTGTGGAAACGCTTTGGGCAGCAGGTTGCCGTTCAAGATTTGAGCCTGCAGATCCCCCAGGGGGAAGTGTTTGCCCTGTTGGGGCCCAACGGCGCCGGCAAATCCACCACCATCCGCATGCTTACTAGCCTTACCCGACCCAGCCAGGGATCCATCCGGGTGGGGGGGTATGACGTGGTGCGGGATCCGGTGGCGGTGCGGCAGCAAATTGGCGTAGTTCTGCAGCCTATCACCCTAGAGGCAGAGCTGACCGTTTGGGAAAACCTGGAGTTCCACGGGCGTATGCACCACATCCCCAACCCAGAGCGGCAACGGCGCATCGATGAATGGCTGGAGTATGTGCGGCTGGCGGATCGCCGGCAAGACAAAGTGAAAACCCTCTCAGGGGGAATGAAACGACGCTTGCAGGTGGCCAGGGCGTTACTGCATCGCCCCCAGATTTTGTTTTTGGACGAGCCCACCGTCGGGTTGGATCCCCAGGCGCGGCGGCTGTTGTGGGAGATCTTGCGGGATCTCAATCGGCAGGGCATGACCTTGCTGATTACCACCCACTACATGGAGGAGGCAGAAGAGCTGTGCGACCGCATCGGCATCATGGATGGGGGAAGGTTAATCGAGTTGGGCAGCACCGAGCAACTGCGGGCCAAGTATGGAGAGGCCCTGCTGGTGCGATCCTGTCCTGGCCGGGAGGTGGAGTACACCTTTTTCCCCAGCTTGGCGGAAGCTCAGCGGCAGTTGGAAGCTGAACCTGACAAAACCGGCCTCATGGTGCGCCCGGCCAACTTAGAAGACATTTTTGTGCGTTTGACAGGCCGCCGCTTGGATTAACGGGCCCTCACCCCTGGCCCCTCTCCCAACGTGAAGAGGGGAGAGTTATTTGGGGGTTAAGGTTTTTCCTCTCCCCATTCCTCTTTCGGAGCGGGGGGCTCAAACTTGTAGCCAACTCCACGCACGGTGCGGATCAACTCCGGTTGGCTGGTATCAGTCTCTAGTTTCTTGCGAATTTGGCCGATGTGGACATCGACCACCCGTTCATCTCCCTCGTGGTTAAAATCCCACACCTCTTGAATCAGCTCAGCCCGTCGCCAAACCCGCCCCGGATGTCGAGCCATAGCATAGAGCAAATCGAACTCCAGTGCTGTTAAGTTGATCAGGCGCTGCTCGCGGATGACTGCTCGGGTTTCCGGGTCGATTACCAAAGAGGCAAAGGTCAAGACCGGTGCGCTGGCAACTTCGGTCTTCATACGTTGCCGCCGCAGGATGGCCTGCACTCGCGCCTGTAACTCCGGCAGGCTGAAGGGCTTGGTCAGGTAGTCATCTGCCCCCAACTGGAATCCGTGCAACTTATCAGCAGGGCTGACGCGGCTGGTCAACATCAACACGTACACGCCGGTCTCTTTTTGCATTTGCTGGCAGAGATCGTAGCCGCTCACATCCGGCAAGTTCAGATCCAAAATTACCAAGGCCGGCTGAAAAGCGCGCAACTGCTGTAAGCCCTCGGCCCCCGTCATCGCCACCTCAACCGAATACCCCTGCCGCTGCAAGTACCGCTGCAGTAGAGCACAAATGCTGGGATCATCATCGATGATGAGGATGCGTGACATGGCAGCTTGGCACTCTCGAAGTCAGCAGGAGACAAGGTTGCAGGGCGTTGGGGTGCGGGGATCCCTTCGGCAGCTCATGGGCAACAATCGTGCAGAGGCGATGGGCCCTCGGCTCGCGGGTGAATAAAGAGCCCTCTCAACAAGGCAAGCTTGACCCCAACTCGGCTGGAAAGGGCCACAGGCGCAGGCAATTCATGAGTGATTGAACACTTAAATCTTATTTCAAGTCTTTACGTGTGGGGTCGCGCGGGGAGTTTATCCTTGCCGAGGCCGCCCTCCTGTGCGTAAATCAACGGAGGCTTATCCAAGAATCTTGGGCATTATCTTACTGAGTTGCCTGAATGGCAGAGGAAATCCGTCAAGCAGATCCTTGCACCTGGAGTTAATCTGGAAGCCGTGGCGCTTCCGTTCCTGTCTCGAGGTCTGGCCTTAGTGTGGGCGGTTTATCCCGGAGGCTTATGTACACCAATCCCGATGAAGTCTTCCGCAAAGATGTCTGGTTGGCCCTCTTCACGTGGGGGATCCTAGAGTTGGCTTGTTTCGTGATTATCCCCTTTACCGGAGCCTACGCATTCTCGCAAGTGGAGGCTTGGCTGTGGCCCTCTTTGGTTTTGGGGCCGGTGGGGGCGGTGGTGGTGGCTTTTTGTTCTAAAGTGGTGCTGGCTGCCAACAACATCCCGGATCCCAGGAGAAAACAAGCCCAGCGGCAAGTGGCTCAGGTGGTCAGTCTTTTTGGCTTTCTGGGCTTGGCATTGCCCCTCCTTCTGGCAGGATGGGTATTTGGCCGAGAGATTTTGACGACCGACTGGCAGAATAAGTTCACCAACACCAATAAGTAGAAGCTAATCTCCGACGCCCTTGCCCTCTGGGGTCGCGTCGCCCCGTCAGCGTTGCGGTTCCTCTGCACAGGCCTAGCAAGAGCGCTGCGGAACACGATACATTGGGATGCAATCACGTCAGCGTTGCGCAGCAGTCGTGCTCTGGCTTTCGTAAATCCCCGGTTTTGACGGGGATCCCATCTTCTCTGCGGATTCTTGCCTGCAGCATTGCGGGAAGGTATTTCGGATGGCTAACTACCCGATGCGAGGCCGTTCTTCTCCTGCTTCTGGCGGTTTTCCCTTGGGCACCTTGGTGGTGGTGAGTGTCTCGGTTGGGGCTCTGGCCGCCTTGGCTTGGCAGTTGTGGCAGCTCGTCGCCCCCATGTTGGCCCCCCCTGCCCCGCCTCAATTTCCGCAGGCGGTGCGCTTGGATCCCTTGCCCCGCCCAGCCAGTTTTCCCTCTCCCCCCTCTGGCCCTGCTGCAGGCACTGTTGACCCTGAGGGATTTCCCCCCGGCAGCCGTGGGCGGGTGATCGAGCCCATTGGCCTGGCCATCCGCAGCCAGCCCTCTGTTGATGGAGCCTACCAAGGGGGAATTGTGGTGGGGGAAACGGTGACGGTGTTGGAGTACAGCGCCGATGGTCGTTGGCAACGGGTGCGGCGGGAGCTGAACGGACAAGAGGGCTGGGTGCGCGCCGGCAATTTGGGCCCTGTGGATGGTGCTTCAGCTTCAACTTCTACAGCTCCCACGGCTGAACCCAACCCTGAATCAACTCCTTTGCCGACTCAACCCCCCACGGCAGCAGTGGTTTCCCCAGGTGAGCGGGGACGGGTGATCGAGCCCATTGGCCTGGCGCTGCGGGCCACTCCAGAGCGGGAGGGAACCTACATTGGCGGTGTGCCCATGAACGAGGTGGTGACGGTGCTGGGCCTCAGCGAAGATGGCCGTTGGCAGCGCATTCGCCGTCAGAATGGGCAGGAAGGTTGGGTGCGGGCGGGGAATCTGGCGCAGGAGTAGCCCTTGCCATAGGCATAGCCCTACAGATGCCCTGGTGGGGGATTGTAACACCAGGGAAGCCTGTGTTTCGGTAGAGCAGTGCCGTTTGCGTCATCGGGACCGAGTCCTTGGCAGGGGAACTGGTGAAACACACTCCATTTCGGCTTGGTGCTTCAACAAGGGATCCCTGGGGCAAGGGGTTAGCTTTACCCTTTCTGGCCCTTGGGTTGGCCTTCTCTCTAGGCGCCTGCCGACCGGCTTCTAACGCTGGAGCGGAAAAGGTCAGGCAGGAAGCACCCCTAGCCCAAGCAAAGGCAGAGATGGGTACTCTGGAGTTCTGGGCCAACGGCGAGGACTTCATTCGGGAGGGGTTTGTCTCCAAAGACGGCTGGGAACTGATCTTTGAGCACGTGTACGTGACGCTGGCGGACATAACCGCCTACCAAACCGATCCGCCCTTTGATCCGGAAGGAAATGCAGATTTGCTGGCACGGGCATTGGTCAGCCTCTCCGGCCCCATCACGGTTGATTTGATCACGGCTCCCCCGGCGGAGCGGGCCTTACTGGGATCCCTAGAGGCACCCCCTGGCCACTACAACGCCCTGGGGTGGCGGCTGGTGCCAGCACTGGAGGGGCCGGCAAAGGGCTATTCCCTCTGGATCGAAGGCCAAGCCCGACCGACAAAGGAAGGGGCTGGGGAGATGCCGTTTGTGCTCAAGTTCAGCCCTGAGGTGGCCTTCACCTGCGGAGAGTATGTGGGGGAGGAGCGCAAAGGCTTTGTGCGCGTCGGCCAGGTGGCAGATCTGGAGGTCACCTTCCATTTCGACCACCTGTTTGGAGATGGAAGCTTGCCCCCCAACGACAGCCTCAATCAAGCAGCTCTGGGGTTTGCCCCTTTGGTGAAGTTGGATCCTGTCTCCCTGGAGCAGCGGCTGGCCGCGTCAGCGGCGCGGAGCACTGGGGGGGGATCCGACCTTCTGGAAGTGGACTGGGGGGATCTGCAGGAGGGATCCCCTGCGGCTAAGGCCGCATTGGAGCTCCTGCACCACTTGGGCCATGTGGGGGAAGGCCACTGCCGCGCTGCCTCTGGCCCTGCCCAGACAGAGTCTTCGCCCTGAAGTCTTGGCTTTTCTAAGACCGGTCGCCTGCAGAGCGTAGAGATTGTCGTCTGTCCTCAGCTAACCAATGAACCGAGTCTGGCCAAAACTTTGGATCCCTTCCTGCCGACTGAGCCTGATTGCGGCGTCGCGTCAGCGATGCGGAGCACGGTTGAGCTTGCTGGCTTTCGGCCTGCTCCTGTCTGCTCCCGCTTGGGGCCACGGGGTGGAGGCCTCTTGGCGGGCAGTTCCCGCTTTTGAGATCCAGGCCCGCTACGATTCTGGCGAACCGATGGGATCCGCCCGGGTGACGGTATTTGCGCCGACGGATCCCACTACCCCTTGGCAGGAGGGACAGACGGATGCGCGGGGACGATTTCTGCTGCAGCCGGATCCCAACCTGACGGGCCTCTGGCAGGTGCGGATTCGCCAGGCGGGGCATGGGGTGTTGGTCAACGTGCCGGTGGGCGAGGAGTTCCCTCAGACAGAAGGGATCCCCAGCGCTTCCCCACCCTTTGGGCCTTTGCAGCGGGGGGTTATGGCCGCCTGTGTCATTTGGGGCTGTCTGGGCACAGCTCTCTTCTTCTCCAGGCCCCGTCAATCTGGTTACGCAGCGGTGGAGAGCCCACCGGTTTCAGCATCTCCAGGGTCATCCCAGGTTAGCTCCTCTGCTCTGGAGTAGGACTGACCATGCACATCAGCGATGGCATTTTGCCAGCACCGCTTTGGCTAGGGGGTTATGGCATCACCGCCCTGATCACCAGCTACAGCTTGCGGCTTCTCCGTCGCGCCAGCGTTGCCGAGCAATGTCCTTGGTGGGAACGGGATCCCCGCCATCAGTTGCCCAAAGCGGCTTTGCTCACGGCTGTCTTTTTTGTGGCCTCTTCGATTCACCTGCCCTTTCCCCCGGCCAGCCTGCATCTGGTGCTGAACGGGTTGATGGGTCTGATGTTGGGGGCTTTGGCCTATCCGGCGATTGTAGTGGGCTTGTTTTTTCAGGCGGTGGCCTTTGGCCATGGGGGCCTGACCACATTGGGCATCAACGCCGCCATTATGGGGATCCCGGCGCTCCTAGCCGGTGGGATTTTTCGGGCAGGCCGTCGGGTGATGGGGGCCGGAGTGTCTGCCTTCTTGGCGGGAGCGGTTGGGGTGGGTCTAGCAGTGCTGTTGTTTTACGGGGTGGTCATGGCTGCTGTGGTTGACGCTGGCAGCGGGATCCTCTCCACAGAAGCCGGTCGCCTGGCTCTTGGGAGCTTGGTGGTGGCCCACATCCCCCTGATGGTGGTGGAGGGGTTGTTCGCCAGTTGGGTGGTGCTGTTTTTGCAGCGGGTACAACCGGCGCTGCTGGGAGAGTATGGCAAGAGATGAAGCCGGCTCAGGGATCCCTTGCTGCTGGCGCGGTCAACAATCCCATCCTCACCCCTCCAAACCCCTTTCCTGGCTGCACCGGTGGCAACCTCTGCCCAAGGTGCTGGGCCTGATGGCGCTGATGGCAGCTTTCGCTTCGGTGAGAGGCTTGGCCCTACTGCCGCTCATCTGGGCGCTGGTGGCTGGACTGTGGAGCCTGTCGGGATTGCCTTGGAGCCTCGGGCTGAGGCGGCTGGCAGCCCCAGGGCTGTTGGTGGCAGGGTTGATGGGGATCCTTCCCTTCTGGGCGGGGGAAACCATCCTGTGGCGCTGGGGATCCCTGGCTCTGCGTTGGGAGGGGCTGCAGATGGCGCTCCGCATTGGGGGGAGAGGGCTGGCCCTATTTGCCCTCACGATGCTGCTGCTGGAGACCACCCCCACATCGGAACTGTTGGCAGCTTTGCGGGCCCTGGGGATCCCAGACCTCCTGCTGGAACTGGCCTGGCTCACCCAGCGCTATTTGCAGGAGGTGGCCGCTCAGTGGCAGCAGATGCAACGGGCAGCCCGGCTGAGGGGTTGGCGACCGCGGGGATCCCTGTGGCGTCCTGGGCCGGCTTTGAGGCAAGACCTACCCTTCCTGGCTGCTTCGGTGGGCACCCTGTTGGTGCGCAGCTACGAGCGCTCGCAGAGGGTTTATCAGGCTTTGCGCCTGCGGGGCTACGGACAAGCGCCTCTGTTTCCGACGGCGGCTGGCAGGGATCCCTACAGTTGGGCGGCCACCGCGTTGGCCGTGGCTACGGCTCTATTGCTCCGCAACGCTGATGCGGCCCTCAACTAGAATAGATAAGCCTCTGGCAAGCTGCCCCCTTTTTGATGCTCAGTCCATGAATGGGTTAGAAGCGACCGTCTCCAGTTTCCCATCCGTTAAGGACTCCGTCCCGCTTACGCGAACAGCGGTGCAGCGTACAAAGGCGTCGGTTGCCGTTTTACACCTGGGCTGTGAGAAAAACCGGGTGGACACCGAGCACATGCTGGGCTTGCTGGCTCAAGCAGGCTACCGGGTGGATGGGGACGAAGAGAGTGCTAACTATGTGATCGTCAATACCTGTAGCTTCATTGAAGCAGCGCGGCGGGAGTCGGTCAGCACCCTGATGGAGTTGGCAGTACAGGGCAAGAAAATCGTTATTGCCGGCTGCCTGGCGCAACACTTCCAAGAGGAGCTGCTGCAGGAGATCCCGGAGGCGGTGGCTATCGTGGGTACGGGCGACTATCACCAGATCGTCCAAATCATCGAGCGGGTGGAGCGGGGAGAGCGGGTCAATGCCGTTACTTCCAGCTTGGATTACATTGCCGACGAGACCGTACCTCGCTATCGCACCACCCATGCGCCTGTGGCCTACCTACGGGTAGCCGAGGGCTGTAACTACCGCTGCTCCTTCTGCATCATTCCCCACTTGCGGGGCAACCAACGCTCCCGCTCCATCGAGTCGATCCTACGGGAAGCAGAACAACTGGCCGAAGAGGGGGTGCAGGAGCTGATTTTAATTTCCCAGATCACCACCCACTACGGGATCGATCTCTACGGGGAGCCGCGGCTGGCAGATCTCATTCGCGCCCTGGGCAAGATCCCCATCCCCTGGATCCGCATGCTCTACGCCTACCCCACCGGCATCACGCCTGCAGTGGTGGAGGCCATCCAAGAAACTCCCAATTTCTTGCCTTACCTGGATTTGCCCCTACAGCACAGCCATCCGCAGATCCTCAAGGCCATGAATCGCCCCTGGCAAGGGCAGGTCAACGACCGGCTGATCGAGCGGCTGCGCCAGGCGTTGCCCAATGCTGTGCTGCGCACCAGCTTCATTGTCGGGTTTCCCGGGGAAACGGAGGAGCATTTCCAGCATCTGCTGGCCTTTGTGCAGCGTCACCAATTTGACCATGTGGGGGTGTTTACCTTTTCTCCCGAAGAGGGCACCCCTGCCTACCATCTCCCCCATCAGGTTCCAGAGGCCGTCAAACAGGAGCGCCGTGCCCGCCTGATGCAGGTGCAGCAGGGGATCACCTTCCGCCGCAACCGCGAGCAGGTAGGCCGGGTGGTTCCCGTTCTCTTGGAGCAGGAAAACCCCAGAACCGGCGAGTGGATTGGCCGTTCCCCCCGCTTTGCCCCCGAGGTGGATGGAGTGGTGTATGTGCAGGGGCAGGGATCCCTGGGATCCCTAGTGCCGGTGCAGATCACCCGCGCCGAGCCCTATGATCTCTTCGGTCGGGTGGTGGCAGCGCCGGAGGGTTTTAGCTGGAGCGGGCGGTAGCGGTGCAAAGCACTTTGGTAGGATCTTCATCCACGGGAGAGGAGCTGGGAATGACTACCCTTGGCGGCAGCGGGACCGAGTCTTTAGATGAGCTGAAACAGGCGGCAGCCCGGGCTGCAGTTCAAAAGGTGCAGTCGGGAATGGTGGTGGGGCTGGGCACGGGATCCACAGCCGCCTTTGCTGTCAGCGCCCTAGCAGAGCGGATGCAAAGCGAGGGTCTGCAGATCCTCGGTGTGCCCACCTCCGAGCGCACGGCTGAACAGGCCCGCTCCCTGGGGATCCCGCTGGCTACCCTAGAAGAGCAGCCGCGCCTGGATCTGGCCATCGATGGGGCCGACGAGATTGAAGTGGGATCCCTGAACCTGATCAAAGGGGCAGGAGGGGCCCTGTTGCGGGAAAAATTGGTGGAGGCCAGCGCTGCCGAGCTGATCATCATCGCCGATGCCTCTAAAAAAGTCCCGCAGTTGGGCATTCGCTTCCCGGTGCCGGTAGAGGTGGTGCGCTTTGGCTGGAAAACCACCTTGGCGCGGGTAGAGGCTCTGGGGTGCACAGCCACCTTACGGCGGAATGCCAACGGGGATCCCTACTTGACGGACGAGCAGCACTACATCCTCGACTGCCAATTCGGCCCCATGGCGGATCCTGCCAAGATCGCCGATCAACTCAAAGGGACGGTGGGGGTTGTGGAACATGGCCTGTTCATCGGCATGGCCAAAGAGGCAATCATCGCCCTCCCGACTGGGATCGAAACGCTGCAACCCAGCTGACAACTTCCTATACCCAGTCGTGTATTGGCGTTGCCCAGGAACTGGGTTTACAGCTTTTTCCGACTTCATGGGAGTTCCGTAGCCAAGCGGGAGCCTTCCCACGCAAGAGATTGATTGACACTGGCTGTGGTAAACAACGCTGAAAAAAGCTGTACAGCTATCCCCAACTCCCCTCTCCCCCTGGGAGAGGGGCTGGGGGTGAGGGCTGACTCCCCCTGGGAGAGGGGCTGGGGGTGAGGGGGAGCGCTTGGGAAATGTCTCAATCGGGTCTGAAATGACCATAGACGAAGAGGCTGTAGGCGAATTGGAGTTTCTGCCCGATGCTGACCTTACGAACTGTGGCTGACCTGCTGCAAACTCCCCTGAAGGGGGATCCCCATTTGTTGGGTCTTCCCGTCCAAGCCATTTGCACCGACAGCCGCCAATTGCAGCCGGGGTCAGTCTTTGTGGCGCTGCGGGGGGAACGGTTTGATGGACACAACTTTATTCCACAAGCTTTGGCAAGGGGGGCCGTTGCCGTCATCAGCCAGCGTCCGGTGGCTGGGCCCCATTTTCAAGTCTCAGATACCCTAGCTGCCTACCAGCGCATCGCCAGAGGCTGGCGGGAGCAGTTTCCCCCCCCCATACTGGCCATCACGGGCTCAGCAGGCAAAACCACCACCAAGGAAATGTTGGCGGCTGCCCTATCCCGCTACGGCACAGTTCTCAAAACTGAAGCCAACCACAACAACGACATCGGGGTTGCTCAAACACTGCTCCAGATGCAACCGGAGCATCAGTTTGTGGTTCTGGAAATGGCCATGCGCGGCCCCGGAGAAATTCGCCGGCTGGCTCAGATGGCTCAGCCCACCCACGCCTTGATCACCCATATTGGCACCGCCCACATCGGCAGACTGGGATCCCGCGCGGCCATTGCTGCTGCCAAGTGCGAGCTGCTGCAGGAGCTAGGGCAGGGGGTGGCTCTGCTGAATGGAGAAGATCCCTTGCTGTTGTCTACCGCCGCCAGCCTGTGGTCGGGACAAACCCTTACCTATGGTCTGGATCGGGGGGACTTACGGGGAGAATGGGATCCCCAAGCCCAAACGGTAACTGTGGAGGGCCTAACGCTGCCGGTGCCCTTGCCGGGAAGACACCATGCCCTCAACTGGATGGGAGTGCTGGCTGCTCTGTGCAGCTTGGGGCTGGATTGGGAGCGGCTCCGAGAACCCATTGCTTTGCCTACCCCTCTGGAGGGGCGCAACCGACATCTCAAGCTGGCAGGAGATGTGGAAATCTGGGACGAAACCTACAACGCCTCGCCGGAAGCGATGATCGCGGCTCTACACCTGCTGGCCCAAACCCCGGGAAAACGGCGCTGGGCCATTCTCGGCCCGATGCGGGAGTTGGGAGAGCATGCGCCTCAGCTCTATGCAGAGGTGGGTCGGGCGGCTGCCCCTCTGGGGCTGGATCGGATCTTGCTCTTGGATCCCGAAGGAGAAATGCAACCGCTGCTCGACCAAAAACCGGCAGCCCAGACAGAACGCTGCGAGGAGGTATCCGAACTGCTGGAAATCTTGCTCCATCACGTGCAAGCCGGGGATCGGCTGCTGTTCAAGGCAGCGCGGGCTGTTGAACTGGAGCGGGTGCTGCACCGCTTTTTGCAGGAGTGGCAGGCATAGGCTAAACTGAGGGATATATCGATGGAAAGCCCGCGTCCCTCGGTTGAGAGGAGATCAATCCAAGCCGAGTTCATTCCTCGTCGATAACTGCCCTTTTTCCGTACGGCATGTACTACCACAATCCCTCTCTGCGCGAAGAGCCCCGCGATCAGCCGCCAACGGTGGTGCCCTCTCCTAGCAGCCTCTCCATTCTTGACTGGTTGCGCAAAGAGGGCCGGTTGATCGAGCAGCCCATTGAGGTCCCTGAGATGATTTTGGAAGAAGACATCGACGATATCGACGATTTGATCGGGGACGACTACGACGAAGACTTCGAGCCGGAAGAAGAGTAAGCACAACTGCCAGGATTATTACGAGCTCGTTAACTCATTTATCCCTTTGCTCGGCACCGTGAGGGTGTTATTTTTTGTGCTGCCGCTGGATAGACAGCTCGAGCAAACAAAACAGTACAGTCGTTTCAGGTTAGAGTGAGACGCCTGAGCTACCAAGAAAAGTCTTCCAGCCCCGCGCATTCAACGCTTCAGGTGTGGGTGCAGCGTTTTAGTTTGAATCAGAATGACTATAGATGCAGACAAACGTAACTGATCCCTCAGCCTCAAGGGATCCTTTTTCAGCCTGTTTTGGATTGCTCACCACCACCCTGCGATGATTGTTGCAAATCTAACCTTAGTGGAAGATACCCCCGCAGCCTTTGTAAGAAAGCATCTTGGGGCAGTAGAAACATCTTTTTCGGGGACTTTTTTCGATTTCTCACTTACCATGCAGTGCCCGGCAAAGTTCTCTCTACCTCTTTGGAAGCTGGGGAAGTGGTTACGGTCGAAGGATCTCCTGTGGAGATCTCTTTGGCTGATGGTGTCAAGGTCAACGATGCTAATGTGGTAACAGCCGACATTGAAGCTTCCAACGGCGTGATCCACGTCATCGACAAGGTGATCCTGCCCCCGCAAAGCTAACCTGTCGGTACTGAGGTTCTAAATCCTGCGGGGTCTAGTCCTCTGGCAGCCCCTGCCCCTAGTGGTGGGGGCTTTGCGTTGTCAGCCCGGCGATACTCAAGGGATCCCTGACCTTGGTCTGCTCTATAGGCTCTATAGGTCGATGCCAACGCTGGAAGCGTAGATTGCCTCCACCGATACAGCGGACACCCGTTGAGGACGCACGATCATGTACTCATTGTCCATTTGCTTGGGCAAGGTGATGAACTCTTCGCCGCCCACCATGAGGTTGTTGATCAACTCCGTGTATTCTCTGGCTTCTTTGACCCGTACCTGCATGGTTTGTCCACCTTCCAGCATGATGTGGACAAGATATCCGTCAGGTTTTCTGGCCATGGATGCTCCTACTGGGTGAACCGAAGGGTGTTCTCACGAACATTATTCCCCCTTTCGAGACCCCTAACCAACCCCTGACTCTTCCGTGAAATCTGGAATTGAGCTGCGCCAAACCGAATTCCAAGCCGTAGCATAGTGAAAGTGAAATGTGCCCATTTTAATCTTCCTCGCGCTCCATGCCCCATTTGCCTGATGTTTCTGCTGCCCACCGTGAGCTGGAGTGGAACGGAGTTCCTTCCACGCCGACAAACGACGCCCAACCCCTGAGCCGCTCTACCGTGAAGGATCCCATCACCGCCCGTTCCGACATCATCGCCGTCGGGGGAGCAGAGGATAAGGAAAATGAGCGCCACATCCTTTGGGAGTTCTTCCGCCGAGCGGGGGGAAAGTCTGCCCACATCACCATCGTGCCCGCGGCTTCTGGGATCCCGGCGGTGCTGGGGGAGATCTACGCCAACATTTTTCAGCAGATGGGGGCAGCCAGCCTCCAAGTTCTGGATATCCGCAGCCCGATGGAGGCAAGGGATCCCGATAACGTCGAGAAAATTCGCTTCTCCACCGGCATCTACTTCACGGGTGGGGATCAGGAGCGGCTGGCAGAGGTGCTGGCCCACAGCGAGCTGATGGAGGCCATTCGACAGCAGTGGCAGCGGGGGCAGACGGTGATTGCCGGAACCAGCGCCGGAGCTTCTGCGTTGGGGCAGCAGATGATCTCCCGCGGCTACAGCGGAGAACCGCCCACGCCGGCAATTGTAACGGTGAAGACGGGCTTGGGCCTTTTGCCTCGCGTCATCATCGATCAACATTTCCATCAGCGCAATCGCCTGGTGCGGCTGGTTACGGCGGTGGCCCACTACCCCCAATGTCTGGGCATCGGCATTGATGAGAATACGGCGGTGGTGATCCAGGCCGACGATGTGATGGAGGTGATCGGCTTGGGCACAGTGACAATTGTGGACGGGACACAACTGTACTCGACTGTTCAGGAGGCGGCAGCGGATGAGTATTTTCGGCTGCACAATGCCCGCATTCACTTTTTGCCGCCGGGATCCCGATTCGATCTCAACACCTTGTCTCCACTCTGACTGCTGAAATGTGACTGCTGAAAACTTTGTCCTGCCAAGGCGGCTGGACTGGCGCAACCTCAACACCCTCTGGGGATCCCTGTTGGCCGAAACCTTGAGTCGGCTGGGTTGCCGTTTGGCGGTGGTGTGTCCGGGATCCCGCTCAGCACCCCTGACCTACGCGCTGGCCCAGCACCCCGACATCGAGGCAATTCCCGTGCTGGATGAGCGGTCGGCAGCCTTTTTTGCTCTGGGGTTGGCCCAGCAAACCCGGCAGCCCATCCCCCTGGTGTGTACTTCTGGCAGTGCTGCCGCCCACTTTTTCCCGGCTCTCCTTGAGGCAGCCGAAAGTGGCTTTCCCCTGTTGATCCTGACGGCGGATCGGCCTCCAGAGCTGCGCCACTGTCGCGCCGGCCAAGCAATTGACCAAGTGAAGCTCTACGGCCATTACCCCAACTGGCAGGCGGAATTGGCCGTGCCCAGCGCGGCTCCAGAAGCCCTGGCCTACTTGCGCCAGACCCTGGTTCACGCCTGGGAGCGCACCCTTTACCCCTTCCCCGGCCCTGTGCATTTGAATGTGCCCTTCCGGGATCCCTTGGCTCCCATTGCCGATGGCAGCACTGCGCCGCTGCTCCATCTACAGGAAGATCCGGAGTTTGAGAAGACCTTTTTTCGTGGGGTTGCTCCTCCATGCACCGGCTCTTCCTTGCAGGCGGTGCGGAGCCCTTTTCAGACGGAGACGGTTTCTTTTTGGCAGGAGTGGCGCAGCTGTGAGCGGGGGGTGATCTTGGCGGGGCCGGCTCAACTGGCGGATCCCCAGCGTTATGTGGAGGCAGTGGCCCATTTGGCGACGGCTTTGGGGTGGCCGGTGCTGGCGGAGGGGCTCTCTCCCCTGCGCAACTACGCTTCCCTCAACCCCTATCTCATCACCACCTACGATCTCATCCTGCAGCGGGATCGGCCCCAGCTTTGGCCGGAGCAAGTCATCCAACTGGGATCCCTGCCCACCAGCAAAGCGCTGCGGCAAACCCTGGCCAAGGTTGCTCCCCGCGTTTGGCGGTTGGATCCCCGTCCCGACAATGGGGATCCCCTGCACAACCCCACCACCCACTTGCCTTTCGCCGTAGAGGAGTGGGTCGCCGGGATCCCGGAAGCGCCAGCCAAGCGAACAACTTTTCTGCAGGGCTGGCTGACAGCGGAAGCACAAATCCGTGCTGCCCTAGACCAGGCCATGACTGACCTATCGGAGTGGTTTGAAGGCAAGGTTGCCTGGTGGCTGGCCCACCACTTGCCCCCAGAGACTCCGCTGTTTATTGCCAACAGCACGCCGGTGCGGGATGTGGAGTGGTTTTGGCCCCCCAACGACCGCCGCATCCGTCCCTACTTCAATCGCGGCACCAACGGCATCGATGGCATTCTCTCTACCGCCCTTGGAGTGGCCCACGGCTCTCACAAACGCCCAACGGTGCTGCTGACCGGGGATCTGGCCTTTCTCCACGACAGCAGTGGCCTACGGCTCGGCCAACAGGTGCGGGGATCCCTGACCATTCTCCTCATCAACAACCAGGGGGGTGGGATTTTTGAGCTGCTGCCCATCGCTGAGGTGGGCCCACCCTTCGAGCCCTATTTCGCCACGCCCCAGGCGGTGGATTTTGCCCTGCTCTGTCAGGCCCACCACATTCCCCATCGCCGAGTGGAAAGCTGGCAGGAGCTGGCCGAAGCTCTGGATCCCTTACCTGCCCAAGGGGTGCGGGTGTTGGAGATCCTTACGGATCGAAAAGCCGATGCTCAGCGGCGGCGGGACTGGTTTCAACAGTGGTCGGAGCTGCCATCCAAGCCTTGACCTGCTTCCAGATCTGCTCCGGCAAATCCTCAGCTTCGCAGTCCAGCCACAGGGCCACGCATCGACCCCTTCCCGACAGGGTGCCGTAGGCATGGCCCTTTTGGATCCCCAGCATGGCTCGAAACCAAGTCATCTGCCGTTTGGCAAATTGGCGGGTGCGCCGCACAATCAGGGGTTGCAGTTCGGCTTCCGGGATCCGCCCCTCCAGATAAGCGCCGATTTCCGCGTAGCCCAAAGTATTCAAAAGGGGCAGGTGGGGCCCATAGCGCTCCCGCAGGGTTTTCACCTCCTCGATCCACCCCCGCTCCATCATCTCTGCCGTGCGCCGGGCAATGCGTTGTTCCAAACGGGGCATTGGGCAGCTCAGACCCAAGATCAAGATGGGGTAGTGGGGGGGATGGGCCTGCCGTAGGCTGGAAGCCGGCTTCCCGGTGGTGTAAACGATCTCCAAAGCACGCAGCGTGCGCACTGCGTCATGGGGATGAATGTGCTGGGCGGCAACGGGATCCAACTGCTGCAGCCAGGCGTAGCGGATCTCAGGGGGCCAAGTTTCCAGTTGTCTTCTCAGTTGGGGCTGCGGGGGTACAGCAGGGATCCCTAGGCCAGTAGTCACCGATTGGATGTAGAGACCGGTGCCCCCCACCAAGATGGGAGTCTGTCCCTGCCGATGGGCCTCGGCGATGCGGGCCTGGGCCGCCTGCTGAAACTCGGCCACCGTGTAGGTGTGGCAGGGATCAACAATGTCGATCAACTCGTGGGGCCAAAGGGCCTGCTCGGCGGGGGTAGGCTTGGCTGTGCCGATGTCGAACTCGCGGTAGACCTGGCGAGAGTCCGCATTCAACAACGGGGATCCCAGCCGTTGGGCCAAAAGCAGCGCCTGTCGAGATTTCCCGGTGGCCGTGGGGCCGGCAATGACGATCAATCCCGGCCATTCTGTCCGGTCAGAAGCTGCTGCAGCGGGAATGCCGTTCTCGAGAGTTGCACTCATTTCGTTCGCGTCAGCGGCGCGGAGTACCTTAGTTTCGAGACATTCAGGATCTGCAAGAAAATTCACACAAGGCAACAGGTTAAAATTTTCAAGAGGCTTTGGCTCTTTGGCTACAATAGAGCTTCCATCGCGTCAGCGGTGCAGAGCACTCTAGCTTCACCTTTTTTCTGGCTTTTCGGGGTTCTCGGTGATCTCATCTTACGTCCCTGCTTCTACTGGGTTGGGCGGCAGTTGCCCACAGCTCAGGCTACCTCTACAGATACAGATGCTCACCCCTCTGCTGCTTGCTTCGGCAAGACGTGGTCTTAGCTGTCTTGGCCGGGCGGTTGGGGCAGGGATCCTGACAGTTTTGTTGGCGTGGGAACCTTGCCCGGCGCTGGGGGAAACCTTGGTGCTCAAGCAGGGAGAAGTGCGCACTCTGCCCCTGCTGCAAACCCGGGCTCGGCTGCCCTTGCAAATGGAAATGCTCTATCTGGGCATGGTCGAGGAGCGCTTCTTGAGCTACGCCCGCGCCAACAATTGGGAGACCATTTCCAGCGACCGGGAGGATCCCCGCTGGAGCCGCTGGCAACTGCGTCCTGGGGGTGAAGCCCTTTACCTGCCCGATTCCCCTTCATCTCAGAACTCCTTGGAGCCCCCCATCTATGCCCGTGGGTTTTATGTGCAAGCCTATTTTGTCGGCGGGCGCCTGGCGGGAATGCACCTGATTCGCAACCCTGAAGAGCCGGGCTTCAACTTGAAGGCCCTGCAAAGGCTTATCCGCGCCTGGTTTCCCGATAATCGCCTGATGTTGTATTACCAAGTGTTGCCAGAGGATCCCGAGCAGCAGGTGCTGGGCGCCTATCTGGGCACCATTCCTCCCCCCTACCTTGCCGATATTCGGCGCAACCGCGTGCCTTTTTGTCAGACTTTTCTCAGCCCCACTTCGCCGCAGCCGATCATCCCCCCCTCCGTCGATGGGCCTCCCCATTGCTTGGGCACGACTGCTGCCAACAGCGGGACGGGGCCTCACGCTGCCCAGAAAGAGACTGCGGCTATGCGCTAGTTGCAACAGTGTTGCGTAGCAATAAGGTTGTGAGGCTAAAACCATTCCCCCTCTGTGGACGAAGAGCCGGGAGTGGGGGGCCAGATTAAGTCAGCGGCGCAAAGCGCCAGGGCCAAGCTGGATTTTAGAAGGGAGCAATTTCCTTCAAATCAAACTGTCACCAGCTCGGGACGGCGGCTGTTGCGAATGCTGCGAATGGCTTCGGCATAGTCTTTGGCTTTGAACACTGCCGAGCCGGCCACAATGGCGTTGGCTCCTGCTTCAATCACCTGCCAAGCGTTGCTGGCTTTGATGCCGCCATCCACCTCGATCCAGGGATCCAGGCCGCGCTCATCACACATGGCCCGTAACTGGCGAATTTTGGGCACCACTGCTGGAATAAAGCTCTGGCCGCCAAAGCCGGGGTTGACGCTCATGATCAGCACCAGATCCACCAGATCCAGCACGTATTGGATCAGCTCCAGGGGGCTGGCCGGATTGAGCACCACGCCCGCTTGCTTGCCCAGATCCTTGATTTGGCTGAGGGTGCGGTGCAGATGAATGGTGGAGCTGGACTCTGCGTGCACGGAAATGATATCGGCCCCTGCTTTGGCAAAATCCGCCACATAGTTCTCCGGCTCCACGATCATCAGGTGGACGTCCAGGGGCTTAGCCGTCACCGGGCGCAGGGCTTCCACCACCAACGGGCCGATGGTGATGTTGGGCACAAAGCGGCCATCCATCACATCCACATGGATCCAGTCGGCCCCCGCCTCATCCACTGCCCGTACTTCCTCCCCCAACCGGCTGAAATCGGCTGAAAGGATGGAAGGGGCGATGACAATCGGCTTCTGCCCAGAGGTTGCTGACGGCTGCACCATGGTGAGTCCTGGGGATTGAAAACAGAGAAACGGAGAAACCTGCTCCTCTATGGTACGGGGTTTGATCCCCTTTGCAAAGCGTCATATCCCCTCTCAGCTTGGCACTCAAGGCTCCAGGGGGGACGTGGACTCTGGCGACAGGATCCCGTTCGCGTTGGCGGGACGAAGTCCTTTCAAGCTCGCATCGCCGAGCCGCAACCCCTGCAAAACTTGGGCAACACGACGCCAGGGATCCAGCCGTTCCGTTCGCGGAAGCAGGACGGAGTCCTGGCTGCTTTGAGGCTCTGGAGAAGACTGCTCAGAGGGGGCGGGATCCCTTTCCTCCAGCCTCAGGGAAAGCTGCTGCAACTGCATGTAGATGCTGTTCACGGCCAGCATGGCCAAGACCGTGCCGAAAAACTTGGTGCGGGATCCCATAGGTCAACCCCTGTGCGAGAACAAGAGTAGGGTCGTCGCCGGTGCGTTAGCTCCACCTTAGCTCACAGGTTTGGCTGGCTGTTGCGAGAAAATAAACCTGTTTGCACCAGATCCTGCAAAGCCCTCGGGTCAAGATCCGCCGCCAAGACGATGACTACTCCACGAAAGCCAACCTACCAGCACCTGCACACCGCCCTTTGGGTAAGCGATCTGGCCAGAGCCGAACATTTTTACGGGACAGTGCTCGGGCTCCCCAAGGCGGAACGCTTTGCGTTTAACTTTCCCGGCGCTTGGTATCAAGTAGGTTCCTCCCAAATTCATCTCATCGTGGCTGAGGAGCCGATGGATCAAGGGCACCACTTGCCTTGGCGGGCCGGAGGATCCTGGAAGTGGGGGCGCAACCCCCATGTGGCGCTGGGGGTAGATGACTTGGAAGCGGTGAAGGCTCGCCTCTTGCAGGCAGGCTACGAGGTGCAGCCCAGCGCTTCCGGGCGGGCGGCAGTGTTCGTCCGGGATCCGGATGGGAATGTGATAGAGCTAAGCTCGATTAGCGCAACTTAGCCATGAGCCATCTCCCCTCAGCAATGCCGCCGGTTGCAACAGCGTTGCGTAGCGATATGGGTTCTCGTTGCCAGTTCGATCCGGCCATCAGCCTGGTCAGTTCCGCACAGATGCAGCGCATTGAGGAGCAGATCTTCTCTGCCGGCATGCCCGTTGCCGCTCTGATGGAGAAGGTGGGGCTGGCCGTTGTTGCTCAGTTGCAGAAGGATTTTCCGCAAGCCCATCGCATTGGGATCCTCTGTGGGACAGGGCACAACGGTGGCGATGGGTTGGTGGTTGGGCGGGAGCTATGGCTGGCCCAAAAGTCGGTGAAGGTGTGGCTGGGCAAGCCGGATCTCAAACCCCTGACGGCAGACCACGCCCGCTATCTCAAGGCGCTGGGGGCAGAGTTTGTGGAGAGTCTTGAAGAGCTGGCCGATTGCGATTTGTTAATTGATGCCCTGTTTGGGATCGGTCTGAACCGGCCTTTGGGGGAGCCTTGGGCGGGGGCGGTGGGGTGGGCCAATGGCAGTGGGATCCCCATCCTTAGCCTGGATTTGCCGTCTGGCCTCAACGACCAAACCGGGGAAGTCTGGGGCTGCTGCATTCGCGCCAGCCATACCTATACCCTTGGCCTTTGGAAACGGGGGCTGTGGCAGGAAGCAGCTCTGCCTTGGGTAGGACGGTTACATCGCGTTGATTTTGGGATCCCCGCTTGGGCCTGCCCAGAGGATGAGGTTCCCCGGTTGTTGCTGCGGCCTTGGCAGCACTTTCCTGCGGATCCCCCTTTGGATACCCACAAATACCGCCAGGGATCCCTGTTGTTGGTGGCAGGCTCGGCAGCCTATGCTGGAGCAGCGGTGTTGGCGGGGCTGGGATCCCGCGCCAGCGGGGTGGGCATGGTGACGATGGCGGTGCCGGCGGAGTTGAAAGGAGTGATCCACAGCGCCCTGCCGGAAGTCTTGGTCTATGCCTGGGAGGGGATCCCCGCTTTGCCCCAGGTGGCCGAGAAACCCTTTCAGGCGGTGGCCGTGGGGCCGGGCTTGGGAGAAACCCGTTTGCCCCTGCTGGAGATCCTGCTGCGGGATTGGGCCGGGATCCCCTGGGTGATCGATGCGGATGGCCTCAATGCTCTCGCTGAGATGGGGGTAGAGCGCTTACGAGAAAAAGGGATCCAAGCCATTCTCACCCCCCACCTGGGGGAATTTCGGCGGCTCTTTCCAGGGATCCCGCTCCAGGATCGCCTTGAGGCGGCCCAAAGAGCAGCAGCCCAGAGTGGAGCTGTAGTGGTTTTGAAGGGGGCGCGGACGGTGATCGCCTCTCCCACTGGGGAATGCTGGGTGAACCCGGAAAGCACACCGGCTTTGGCCCGCGGTGGCAGCGGCGATGTCTTGACCGGCTTAATTGGGGGGCTGGTGGCCTGCTCCCTGGGCCGTGAGGTGGGATCCACTCTGGACAGGTTGCGGGCGTCAGCAGGGGGCCGCAGCGTTGCCTCAGCAATGCACAGTACAATCCTCTCCAACTGCGCCTGTGCAGGAGTGTGGTGGCATGCCCAAGCGGCTATCCATCTGGCGCAGGAACGGGGCCTAACAGGGGTGGATCCGGCCCACCTGGCGGAGCACCTGCCCAAGGCGCTGCAGAGCCTGCGGGAGCAAGGGTGAAGGAAGGAGCTGCAAAACCCAGCCTAGGGTTTCAGGAACCCCAGGGCCAACCCCAAGAAAATGAACAGGCCAAAGCCAATCCGATAGACGATGAACAGCCAGGTGCTGCTGCGCTGCAAAAACTGAATTAGCCAATCGATAGACAAGTAGGAAAAGACGAAGGCCGAAAGCGTCCCCAACCCCTGCGGCAGCAGGGCCTCTGCCTCGAACTCGGAGATAAACTCCACAACCCCCGCCAAAAATAATGCCGGGATCCCCAGCAAGAAGGAGTAACGGGCGGCAGCCGGGCGTTGCAAATGGAGAAACAGCCCTGCCGTCAGCGTCGAGCCGGAGCGCGACACCCCAGGGATCAGGGACAAAGCTTGGGCCAGCCCTACCCAGATCCCATCCCAAATGCCTAAGCTGTGAAGGTCTCGCTGGCGTTTGCCCGTTTGCTCTGCCCAGCCCAACAACACAGCCAAGCCGATGGCTGCGACGGCGATCACCCACAACTGGCGGGGCGGGGATCCCCAGATCACTTTGACAGCCAACCCCACCACCACAATCGGCAACGTTCCCACCAGGATCCCGACCAACAGCCGCCAGGATTCTTGGTGAAAATCCCGTTTCTGCCAGGCTTGCCAAGCAGAGAGGGTGAGTTGCCGCAGGTCGGAGGCAAAGTAGATCAACACCGCCGCCAAACTGCCCAACTGGATCACCGCAGTAAAGGAGGCTCCGGCATCTGGCCATCCCACCAAAGCCGGAAACACCCGCAGATGAGCCGTGCTGCTAATGGGCAGAAATTCGGTGATCCCTTGCACCATGCCCAAAATTAGAGCCTGCCACCAATCGGGATACCAAGTGTCAGCAAGCAACAAGGTAAACACTCCCCCACCCAAACTTGCCGGATTTGCACAATCCCCATTCTTAGAAAAACTCAGAACTCCGGCTTTTTCCAGCAGCCCATACCAGGGCGAACAAACACTTGCAGAGGGATCCCACCCCAACTGGCTGGGAACTTGGGTGTCGCTGTCCCAGACCCGCAAAAGGGCTGTGCCTATAGGATCGCCGCAAAGATCAACAGTAGGTCAGATCATCGGGTCAATAGATCAGAAGCCAATCCGCTCTGGGTCTTCAATGGTAATCAGCCAGTTGCCCACATTCCGGAAGAGGGGGTTGGGTTCCGTACCCCGTACCCGCGCCTCCACACGGTAGATACCGGCAGATGAAGGGTTGCGCACGTTGGAGAGCACCAGACGGATCTCCTGACCGGCAGCAATGGGTTGACGGGCCACCACCTCCAGAGAGCGAAACTCCTCGTTCCAGTACACTTGATCCAGCTCTACGGGCCGGCCTTCCACCTCCAGGCGGATATTGTTGGGGTCGATGACGGCGTCAAAATTCCTGTCCCCGTTAATTTGCACTTCTGCCACTGCCACATTCTGGGGGGGGATCGTCAGGCGGTAGCGATCCAGGCGACCGCGAATGCCGCGAAAATCCAGCCGGTAGCTAAGAACAGGCACCCCCTCACTGCCGGTGATCACCAAACCCGACTGCGCCTCTGCAGAATGGGGCACCATCAGGGATCCCAGGCTCCCCATCAACAGGCCCGCCAAGGCCAGCCTCATGCCTCGCCGAGCAAGGCCAAGTTCCTGCGAACATTTCCCTGCTCTCATCACTGCTCTCAACACCCAAACCTCCGCCGGTTGAAACACCTCAGCACCTTCAAAGCTCACTAGCGCGGCCTGTAGACAGCCTGACCGATGGCAAGCAAGGCCGACGCCTCGCCGTCCATTGTAGGGGATGGGATCCCCTCTACCGAGAGAGCCTAGGGCTCACCGGGGTGCGCAAGTACGCAGTTCTGGCAGAGATCTCAACAAGAACTTTGGGCCACCATACCCACAGTGCAGCCCCCCACAGCGCCGATTGTAACGGCAAGATGCCCCTGCCCTTCTACTGCTTCTTCACTTGAGGAAACTCAGCACCCCCACCCCAATCACCATCAGCACCCAGAGCAGGGATCCCACCAAAATCACATTCTTGGCCCGGCTCCAGTCGCTGGCTGAGCTGTAGAGCACTGGCACCGCCACCACCAAGAGCAAGCTGTAAAGCACCAACACCAACAAAGCAATTTGGAAAACAAGCATCATCTTGCGGATCCCTCACAAAAGTCTTGTCTTGGATAAAAGCTCCCGGTAACACCGGATGGCAGCAGGATAAATAGGATGACGCTCTGACTATACCAAAATAGGATCCCTCCCAAGGCCAGATCCGTTGAGGCGGCTGATGAATTCATCTAGACACAGGCTGGAGGCGGAAGGGGTTAAAGTCGGTTGCCACATCGAAGTAGTCTTCTTGTTCTTGCTGCTTTAGCCAGCCGGTAATGGCATAGGTCAGGGGCGTGAACGCCGCCTCAACGGCACACTTGAACACATAGTTGGAGAGTATTAAGCTGCCCAGGCCAGGGAACACCCCCCAGAAGGCCAAGGTGACAAACAGTCCAGTATCCACCGCTTGGCCCACCAGGGTAGAGCCGATGGTGCGCGTCCACAGCCACCGTCCCCGCGTCCACACCTTCATCCGGGCCAGTACGTAGGCGTTGGCAAAGCTGCCTCCCCAATAGGCGATTAAGCTGGCCAGGACAATGCGGGGCGTCAGGCCCAGAATCTGGTCGTAGGCTTCTTGATAGGGCCAGTCGGGGGCCGCAGGCAGGGATCCCACGATCATGAACGTTACTGACATGAGGGCCGCCGAGATAAATCCCAGCCAGATCACCCGTCGCGAGCGGGCATAGCCATAGACCTCCGTGAGGATGTCGCCAAAGATATAGCTGAGGGGGAAGAGAATGGTGCCCCCGTCAAAGGTAAAGGGCCCCAGAAGAACGATCTTGGTCGAGGCGATGTTGGAAATCAGCAGCACGGCCACAAATAGAGCCGTCACCGCATCTAGGTGTCGATAAGCTCGCTCAAAAACCCTCTCAGACATCAGGATCCCCCCAACAACTTACGGATGTGCCGCAGCTCCTTGACGATCAAGGCCAAGCCTTGGCTATGCCGTTCCACTTCGCCGGCGAGCTTACGGATTTGTTCTTCCAGGTTAGCGCTGTGGGATTCCTGACGGTCTAGACGCTGGCTGAGGCTGGAAAGCCGCGTCACCACCTCCCGCTGGATCAGGTTTTCCGTGCCTTGAATCAGCAGCGTCTCGATAGCAGTGAGCTTGTTCAAGAGCAATTGGGTGTTGGTTTCCCCTCCAGCCTCCGGGGCAGCTACGGGGGCCACTTGCAGAGCCTTTTGAATTTGTGCAAGGAGAGCCTCCGCCTCAAACGGTTTTTCGATAAAGTCGAAATCGACAAAAGGCTCAGGGATGCGGGCCGTCACCTGCTCCTTCATCCCCGACATCATGATGATGGGGGTATTTTTCAAACTGTCTTCGCGGCGAATAGCCTGCAACGTGTCATAGCCATCCATCTTGGGCATGACAAAATCCAGCAAGATCAGGTCGGGGTGATGTTTTTTGGCCGCCTCCAAACCTGTCAACCCGTCTTTGGCCTCCACCACTTGGAACTGATCGGCCAAGATGCTGGCCACCATCTTGCGAATCATGATGCTATCGTCAATGACCAACACCGTCTTGGTTGTCATGCTGAGGCGCTCCCTCTTCCCATTATCAAATCGACCTGATCAGCCCCTTCCTCCAGCTCATAGGGCAATCGAGGACATCCTTTTGAGGACACCACTAGAGTACTCCCCTGCTTGGCCAGATAGGGTGTGCTCAGGGATCCAATTCCGCCAGGTTTTCCCCGCGCCCAGCGGCTGCCGGCCCGGCGTGGCCGCCTTGCTATAATTAAGTGTAAGTGTAAACAAACGTTAAGCCTTCATTCTTCATTCGCACCTTGCAGGGTTATGAGCCTACAACTAAGTCCTGAGCTGTCGCTGCCGATCCCATCTCCAGTCGGAGAAGCTGCCTACCGCGCTTTTCAGTGGGGCAAAAACATCTTTGGCTTTGCCCACAAAGCGCTCTCCACCCAAGCTTCAGATCTGATGCTCTCCGTGCTCAGGGATCTGCAAAGCTTCTCCTCCGGGAGGACCCCGCCGCCGCGGGCCAAGGTGCGGGTGAGCGCTGACACGCTACAGGTGTTGCGGGCCCGTTACGAACAACTCCTGCAAGCGGACTGGCAAGATGCTGAGGCAGGGTACTACCCTCACGCGCTCCTGTTCGACAACCCCTGGCTGGACTTTGCCCGCTATTACCCACAGGTGTGGTTGGATTTGCCGCAAATTACTCGGCGGGTTCACAGCAAGCGTTACCAAGAGTTTTCTCAAGACATCTCCACCGAGGGCTATCCGAAATACTACCTGCAAAATTTCCATTACCAAACCAACGGCTACCTGAGCGACAGCTCGGCTGAGCTTTATGACCTGCAGGTGGAGCTGCTGTTTGGGGGCACAGCGGACGCGATGCGCCGTCGGGTGATTCGCCTGCTCAAAGATGCCTTGGATCCCACCTTGGTCAGCCCCCACATCCTCGATGTAGCCTGTGGCACGGGGCGGATGCTGCGCCTACTGCGGGGATCCCTGCCCAAAGCGGCTTTGTACGGTCTGGATCTTTCCCCCGCCTATCTGCGCAAGGCCAACCGACTGTTGCAGGAGCTGCCGGGGGAGCTGCCCCAGCTTATCCGCGCCAACGCCGAGGCCATGCCCTATGCCGATGCCACCTTTGACGCCGTCATCAGCGTTTTTCTCTTTCATGAGCTGCCTGGCCCGGCCAGACAAAATGTCATCAACGAGATGAGTCGGGTGGTGAAGCCAGGGGGCGTGGTGGTCATCTGCGACTCGGTGCAACTGCTGGATTCGCCAGAGCTGAAGGAGACGATGGAAGCCTTTATGCAAACCTTCCACGAACCCTACTACCGCGACTATATCCACGACGATTTGGGGGCGCGCCTGCAGCAGGCAGGCTGTGCGGTGCTGCGCCGAGAAACTCACTATGTCAGCGCCTACACCCTAGCCCGTAAAGGTTGAGCGCCCCTTCCACAAGCTAAGGAGTAAGTCGGCGGCCACTTGTCCAGAGGGTGTATAGTAGTTTTAGACACGAAACCTTGGATGAGAAGACGGGCCACTGACTGGATAACCTTCAGGTGCAAGTCCGTCCGAACTCTTTTCTTGTACTTAGGCTCATGTCTCACCCTCATGGATCCCTCCGCGCCGGCATTACTGCTCTCAAGCAGGAGCGCTACCTGGAGGCGATCAACCTTCTCGAGTCCTTCTGCTACTGCTGTTCCATCCAAGAGAGACAGGAGCACCGCCTGAGCGAGCGCAATGGCTCGAGGGCAAATCCGGAAGAATGCGTTTTGGCTCGTGTGGCTCTGATTATGGCTTATCAGGGCAGCGGCGACTTGGAGCGGTCAACCGCCCTCTGCCAAGAGCTGTTGGAGCAGAAGGAAACTCCTGAGTCCGCTCCTTGGGCTCGGGAATGGGCAGCTCAGGCTCTACCTACCCTCAAGCAGGCTTCAGAACACTCCATGCCCCCTGAGGAAGTCATGGCGCGGCTACCCGTTCTCCGGCAGTTGGAAGACTGTCAGCCGCTGTGTAGCTCCCGCGATCCGGCTCCGCATCTGCTCAAATCTGCCTCTCTCTGAGGGAGAGGATCTGCAAGGAGCGGTGGACGCCCGGCTCTAGCCTTTATTCTCAACACAGTTCCACAGCAATCTTATGTCTGCTGCCGAACCGACTACCTATCATTTTGTCGTTGCCAGCCTGTCTTTCTTACGTTCTGAGCCTCTGGAAGAGGTGCTGGAGGAGCGTCGTCGATACTGCGAGGAGCGCCATTGCCCTGTCGATTTCTTCTGGGTGCCCCAGCCGGCCTTCATGGAAGCTCCAGAGTTAAAGCCCCTGCGGGACAAGTTGAAGGAGCCCCTGGGGGCAGTGGTATCCACCAACGCGGATTTTATTCGTTGGCTGAGCCTGCGCTTAACCTTTGTAGAGAAGGGCAGCTTTGTGGCTCCCAGCGAGTCGATCCCGGATCCCTTGCGCTCCTTGTCTGCCGCAGGAAGCTAGGCCTGCCGATTCCCAAGATTTGGGTTGGTGGATTGGAAGGCGGGCCAAGATAAGATCGGGGCACCCCATTTCCACTTTTGTTTGCTGACGGGATCCCATTCTGTTGTGGGGCCGACGTCGGGGAAATGGGCAGGTCACCTGGGGAGCATGATGACTTTGGAGCAACGATGGGGCTGGCCGGAGGGAGGGGCAGGGATCTGCCACCCCAGTTCCCCTCTCCAGAATCCCCCACCTGCGTCAACGCCAACTTGGGGGCTGAAGTCAGAAGCTCTCTTGCCTGAGCCGACAGCAAGCCCCGCCCTCAGCTCGCCGGAGTGTTCTCCTGGGGATCCCTTGCCGGAGCCACCTCCTGAGGATCCCGAAAAAGGGCAAAAAGAAGAGAAAGAAGATCAAGGTCTATCTGAGCCGGGCCTGAGCAACTTTGTGGCCGTGCTGCGCCGGCGCAATTTCCTGCTGCTGTGGATGGGGCAGGCGTGTTCCCAGTTGGCGGACAAGGTGTTGTTGGTGCTGCTGATTGGGTTGGTTGCCCGCGAATTTCAGCCGGAAGGGGCTTCCATCAGCGGTTGGGTCTCAGCCATCATGCTGGCTTTTACGCTGCCGGCGATGCTATTGGGCAGCCTGGCAGGGGTATTTGTGGATCGCTGGCTGAAAAAAGGGGTGTTGGTGCTCTCCAACCTGGGGCGTGGGATCCTAGTGCTGCTGTTGCCGCCGCTGCTCTGGCTCACTGCCGGGCGCGACCTTTGGCCGGGGATCCCCTTGGGGTTTGCGGGGCTGTTGCTGGTGAGCTTTGCCGTCTCGGTTCTAACCCAGTTTTTTGCTCCTGCCGAGCAGGCGACTTTGCCGCTGATCCTGCCGAAAGGAGAGTTGCTGGCGGCCAACTCCCTGTACACCACCACGATGATGGCTTCGCTGATCGTCGGGTTTGCTGTGGGGGAGCCGCTGTTAACCCTGGCGGATCGTTGGATACGCCATTGGTTGCCGGGCTGGGAAGTGGGGCCGGAGCTGTTGGTGGGAGGAGCCTACCTCTTGGCGGGATCCCTGCTGTTGCTGCTGCAACCCCACGAGAAGCTGGAGCCCCGGCGTTGGGAAGTCCCCCACCTCTGGGAAGATCTCCGCTTGGGCCTGCAATATGTCAGCCAGATGCCCCTGATCCGAGCTGCCTTGGTGCAGGTGGTGGTGCTCTACTCGCTGTTTGCGGCGCTGGCAGTGTTGGCGGTGCGCATGGCAGAAGTGATGGCAGAGCTGAAGCCAGATCAGTTCGGGGTGTTGTTGGCCGCTGCCGGCCTGGGCATGGGGATCGGCGCCTTTTGGGTGGGCCATACGGGCCGACGGGTGAGCCGCCGCGCCTGGATTGGGCTGGGATCCCTGCTGCTCTGTGGGGCTCTGGCAGCCCTATCCTGGACGACCCACTGGTTGCTGCCCAGCTTGGGCTGGATTGCCCTGTTGGGCTGTGGGGGGGCTTTGGTGGCGGTGCCGATGCAAACCTTGATCCAAGAGGAAACGCCTGACCATCTGCGAGGCAAGATCTTTGGGCTCCAGAACAACGCCGCCAACATTGCCCTCAGTTTGCCGCTGGTGTTCACGGGATTGGCAGAAGCCCGCCTTGGCCTTCCCTGGATGTTTTTGGCCCTGTCTGTTCTGGCGGGGCTGGCGGGGCTGTACACCTGGAGCCTATTGGGCAGAGAGGTCTCGTAAATCCTGCCGCAGCGCGAGGTTGGATATCCTCTTCCGAGGGGACGGGCCAAGGCAGGAGCTAACTCTGCTACTCTTGTAGAGGCTTGAGCATCGAGACTCCCTTTGCAGCTCAGCGTTTTAGCTCCGCGGGGATCCGCCCATGCACATCGCCTGGATAGGCAAAAAAACACCTTTCTGTGGCAACGTCACCTATAGCCGCGAGGTGACCAACGGCCTTTTGGATCGGGGACATCAGGTTAGCTTTTTTCACTTCACCAACGACGGCCAATCGCCCGCTCTGGATCCCGGTGGTGAAGGCTGGAGGGCGGAGCTGGATCGTCGAGACGTTTCCCTCCCCTGTCTGTACAAATCGCAGATTTACACGATCCCGGCCCCCAACGCCAAGCGGTTGCTCACCCAGGCTCTCAAGGAATTGCAGCCGGATCTGGTGCATGCCTCCTTGACCATTTCTCCCATCGACTTTGTGTTGCCGGAGATCTGCGCTGAGCTCAACCAGCCGCTGGTGGCTACTTTCCACCCTGCCTTCGACCGACGGCGGCGCAACATCGCCTCTCGCACCCAATACTTGGCCTACCAGCTCTACGCACCGTGTTTGGCCAACTATCACCGCACCATCGTCTTCTCGGAAACGCAGCGGGAGATCTTGGTCAAGCTGGGGGTGCGCCCCCAACAGGTGGTGGTCATTCCCAATGGGGTCGATGTGGACAAGTATGCGCCTGGGCCCTCCACCCTCAAACAGCGGTTGGGACTGGAGCGGATCTTCGTCTATCAGGGGCGGGTTTCGCCGGAGAAAAACCTGGAGGCCCTGCTCAAGGCTTGGAAACACTCCCAAATGGGGGAGAAGTGTGGTCTGCTGATCGTGGGGGATGGGCCGCTGCTCAACACCCTCAAGCCCTTCTACACCCTTCAACATGGGATCCACTGGCTGGGCTATATTGCCGACGAGCAGCAACGCATCGAGATCTTGCGAGGAGCCGATGTGTTTATTTTGCCCTCTTTAATCGAGGGGCTCTCTTTGTCCCTGTTGGAGGCGATGGCCTGTGGGCTGGCAGCAGTGGCCACCGATGTGGGTGCCGATGGCGAGGTTTTGGCCGATGGAGCCGGGATCCTGCTGGATCCGACACGGGTGACGGCGGAGCTGCAAACGCTGTTGCCTTTGCTGCGGGATCAACGGGAGTTTACCCAACTGCTGGGGATGAAGGCCCGCCAGCGGGTGCTGGAGCGCTATACCCTCAGCCACAACATCAACCAGGTGGAACAGCTCTACCGGGAACTGTGCCAGGGATCCCGTCAGCCTCGCCGGGTGTGAGGGAAAATGAGGATCTTGATCTTTGTGTGATAAAGCTTGTGAGATTTTTGCTAAGCTGTTTCGTTACGTTTCCAAGGGATTAAGCCAGCCTTCCCGATGGATGATCACAGCCCCCAAAAGGCCGTTTCAGGGCAGCCCTCTGCCGGGCTGTCGAGCTCTTTGGGGTCAGAGTCCTTGCTGGCCCAGGATTCAGGCAAAAGTCCCTTTCCCCCCAATGCTCCGTCGCTGCCGCCTACGGACACTCCGGGGGACTTGCGCTCAGCTCAGGCCAGCCAGGATGGGGATCCCACCTCTTCAGGTGCCGTTGCGTCCGATGATAGAGAGCTGCCGGAGGTCAAGCCGGCCATTGTGCCTGCCCCTGCAATGCCGGATCGCGTGGCAGAGCTGGGGAGAGAACACTATCGGATGCAGTATCTGCTGGCGTGGTTGGCTTTTGCCCTGCGCTCCTTTAACAACTTGAACCAGATCCTGGAGCTGACGGCTTTTGTGGCCAGCCAACTGACCGATGCCGAAGGGGGAGCCCTGGTTTTGTTCAATCCCAACGGCACCATCCAGTTGGATCAACTGCATTGCTCTGATCTCAATCACCGCGAGCAGATTCGGGCTGAGATGGAGCAAATTACCCAGACCCTCTCGGCTCAAGAGCCCATCCTCAAAACGGAGGGATCCCTGTCTGTTAAGATCCCTGCCCTTGAACACCTCTTGGACGAACGGTTCCGCCAGAGCTTGGGGCCGGATGTACGCCTTTTCGGCACGCCGCTGCTGATTCGCAACTCTGTCCAGGGTCGCTTGTACGTCTTCAGCCGTCAGCCTGGCTACCACTGGGATGAACGTCGCCAACAACTGTTGCGCTTGGTCGCCGATCAGGCAGGGGTGGCCATCGAAAATGACCGCTTGACGGCAGCCTTGCGCCGCAAGATGGCCCTGGAAAAAGAGATGGAGATCGGCTCCTACATCCAGACCCAACTGCTACCTCGGGAGTGCCCTCAAGTCAAGGGGATTCGCTTGGCAGCCCGTTGCCGGGTGGCCAGCAAAGTGGGGGGTGACTACTACGACTTCATCAAGATTCCCGGCGAACGACCGGAAACATCGGATCCGGCTGCCCCTCCAGCCTCATTTGAAGAAGCTGAAGACTTTCGCTTGGGTATTGTCATTGGAGATGTAATGGGTAAAGGGGTACCTGCCGGCCTGTTGATGAGCATGACCCGGGCCATGGTGCGGGCGGAAGCCCTCAACCGCCATTCGCCGGCCCATGTTTTGCAGCGCTTGAATCGGGCCATGTACAGCGATCTGGAAAACTCCAATCGCTTCATCAGCCTGTTTTATTCGGAGTACGATCCCCGCTCCCATCGCCTCTGCTTCAGCAACGCGGCCCACAACCCCACCCTGTGGTGGCAAGCCCGCACCCGGCAAATTCAACCCCTGGACACAGAGGGGGCGCTGATCGGCTTGGAGGGGAACAGCCACTACTCGGAAAGCTGCGTGCAACTGCAACCGGGGGATGTGGTGGTGTACTACACCGATGGCTACACGGAGACAGCCAACACCCGCGGCGAGCGCTTGGAAACCTCTGGGCTGATGGACGCCATCCAGTATGCTGCCTGTCGCTACGACTCCCCCGAAGACATCTTGGAGAGCTTGTTTGAGCAGATGGATGCCTTCCGAGGCCGCCGGGGATCCCACCCTCTTCCCCTATGGCTGCCCGAGGATCCAGAGCTCCTGTTGCAGGACGAGATTTCCCTGCGGCCTGAGCCCGTGGACGATACAACGCTGGTGGTGTTGAAGGTGTTGCCCGACTCCGAGCCAGCCTAGCTAAAAAAGTTCAAACTCAGGGTTAATGACAGCAGGCCGCAACGCTCACAATAGCTCAAGCAAGCTACTCAACGCTACTGGGCTGGGCAGCAACGGTGGGTTGGTTGACGTGGTTTTGCCGGACTACTAGGCTAGTTGGTTAGTTCTGGCATGCGTTCTGCATGGGCTAAAGCCTGCTCCAGCTTTAGTCTGTGTGGCTCTCTCAGAGAGCAAGGAGCGGCTACCTGCAGCTTGCGGGGAAGTCACGCCTGTGGAGATCCCTCTGGCGGGGCAGTGGGGGTGATCTCTGCTGCCAGCCATAGTTCGTTAAGGCAGGAAGAAAGCAGAAGCGCGGCAGACGCTGAGCACTCCGCGCCGCCGGTGCGAGTGGAAGTGTTTGTTGGCGTTTCGTAGGTCTTTCAGAGCGGTACGCTCTAGCTGGTGGAGCTACCAGGTTGGCTGCACTGTGTTATCTACACCTGAGGTACAACCATGAACTTCTCTCCTTCTGGGTCTGAAACCGCCTCGGTTTACTTGCCGGCCCCCGCGGCTTTCCAGACGGAAATGATTGTCGGGCAGGTGTTCCGACAGGATGTGCTGGGCGATATCCGCAAGGGTTGGAATGGCTTTGTGGAATCGGGCCAAATTTGGGCGCTCTTGGCAGGGATCGTAGTGGGCTACATGCTCAAGAGCATCACCAGCTCCCACTAGGGCCTTGTCACCATTGCTCTAGCTGGATCCATTGGGCCTGGGCCGGCGGGGTTTTGGCCGTCGGCGGTCGGTTTCTGTGTTTTTTCTCCACAACTGCAGTGGGGTCTTCCTACGGTGGTCAATCCTTCTCCCCATTCTTCCGGTTCCCAGCCGATGTCTGAGCCGACGGTAACTTCCACCCCTCGCCCCTGGAGCCAACGCTTCGAGGGATCCCTGCATCCTGCCATCGCCCGCTTCAACGCCAGCATCGGCTTCGACATCCGCCTGCTGCCCTACGATGTGGCCGGATCCCTGGCTCATGTGCAAATGTTGGCCGCTTGTGGCATCCTGACCCGGCAAGAGGCCGACCAGATCCGGCAGGGATTGGAGCAGATCCAACAGGAGGCGGCTGCCGGCACCTTCCGGCCCGATCCAGAGGCAGAGGATGTCCACTATGCCGTCGAGCGTCGTTTGGTGGCTTTGGTGGGGGAAGTGGGAAAAAAACTGCATACCGGGCGCTCCCGCAACGACCAAGTGGCCACCGATCTGCGCCTCTATCTGCGGGATCAAATCGATCACCTTCGTCAAGCTCTCTGGGAGCTGCGCGGAGTTTTGTTGGACTTGGCCGAGCGGCATCTGGAGACGATCCTGCCCGGCTACACCCATCTGCAACGGGCTCAGCCGATTAGCTTAGCCCACCACCTCTTGGCCTATGAAGAAATGCTCTGGCGAGACTGGCAACGGCTGGGGCGGGTGCGGGAAGAGGCGAATGTCTGTCCTCTCGGATCCGGAGCTTTGGCCGGCACTTCCCTGCCCATTGATCGGCAGCTCACCGCCCATCTGCTGGGATTTGAGCGGATCAGCGCCAACAGCTTGGATGCCGTCAGCGACCGAGACTACCTGGTGGAGTTCCACGCTGCCGCCAGCTTGATTTTGGTGCATCTCAGCCGCCTCTCGGAAGAGGTGATCCTCTGGGCTTCCCAGGAGTTCGGCTTTGTCACCCTCACCGATGCCTGTGCCACCGGCTCCAGCCTCATGCCCCAGAAGAAAAATCCCGATGTGCCGGAGCTGGTGCGCGGCAAGGCGGGGCGGGTGTTTGGCCATCTCCAGGCTTTGTTGGTCACCTTGAAGGGGCTGCCGCTGGCCTACAACAAAGACCTCCAAGAAGACAAAGAGGGGCTATTCGACACGGTCGATACCCTGAAAGCCTGCCTAGAGGCGATGACCCTTCTGCTGCGGGAAGGGATCCAATTTCAACCTGAGCGCATGGCCGCTGCTGTGCAGGAAGATTTCTCCAACGCCACCGATGTGGCCGACTACCTGGTGCGCAAAGGGATCCCCTTTCGCACAGCCCATGATTTGGTGGGGCAGATTGTGCGCATTTGTTTGGCAGAGGGGATCCTGCTGCGGGATCTGCCCTTGGAGCGCTGGAAAACCTTCCACCCGGCCTTTGAGGCGGACATTTTGACGGCCATTGAGCCCCGCCAGGTGGTGGCCACGCGGCTCAGCGCCGGGGGAACGGGCTTTGCTGTGGTGCGAGAAGCCCTGCAACGGGCCCAGGCCCGCCACCAGCAGCCAGAGCCATCGGGAGGAACGCCACAAACTTAAACCAATCTATAGGAGAGTTTACAGTTCTTAGGTTCTCCTCGCCAGAGTGTGCCATCCTGAGGTTCTCAGCCATCCAACGCAACTCCCAGCCTGTTGGCCTCTTCCCTGGGTATCGTTCCATGTTGGATAACCTCACCGCCCACGTCCTCGAAAATGCGGCCAAGCGTCGCTGGCGGGAACGCGCCTACAGCCGATTTTTGCAAGATTGGCGACGGCAAGTGGTGCTGCTGCGCCGTCAACGGGCCGGCGAATTTGGCCCACCCCTGGGGGATCCCTCTTGTGTTTTCAGTGCCCACTCGGCTTGGTTGCGCTGTGCCGTCCATCCCCAAGGGCCGTGCCAGGGTTGCCCCCACTATGCCCCCGTCACCCCTCCAAAGCCAGAGCCACCTCTGGGTTCACTCGATGGACGGGTCTGACCGCGCCACACTGGTGGCCGAACATTTTCAGCAGCGGCGGCCTCTGCGGAACGGCCTGCCCGTTGCGCCCCAATGGCATCCGCTGTAGCTAAGTTGAGGGATCCCCGGCCAACTTGTGCCAGAATAAAAGAACGGTAACTCCATCGGCAAAGGCGAGATTCATGGCCCTCTACCTCTCGGCAGACCACCTTCACAGCATCCGCCAGCACGGCGAACAAGCCTTTCCCCACGAGAGCTGCGGCATTTTAATTGGGGAAATCCGGGGATCCGACAAGATCATCCACGAGCTTTGGTCGGTGACCAACACCTGGGATCAAGCGGAAAACCCTCTGGCAGACGGAGAATCCAGCCGCCGCCGCTTCTTGATCGATCCGGCGGATTTCAAGCGGGCCAACGACCATGCGGTGCGCAAAGGGCTGGGGATCCTGGGCACCTATCATTCCCATCCCAACCATGCGGCCATCCCCTCCGAGTTTGATCGGCAGCATGCTTTTCCCTGGGGCTTTTCCTGTGTGATCGTCAGCGTGCGCGATGGCAAGGCAGAAGAGGTGGTGAGCTGGGTTTTGGATGAGCAGGAGCAGCCCCAACGGGAGCCGATGCAGATGCTGGAAGACATTCGCATCCCCTCGCTCCCGGCTTTGGCAAGCTAGAGTCGTTTGGGCTTTGCCGCTGTTTGAGGCTGAAATTCACGGCTAAGTTCAGTTGGGATCCTTGAAAGCTGGGATGGGTACCACCGGAAAAAGCGGTAGTCTAGTGCTGAACCTTGTCTGTAACATAGCTGAATCATCGAAATCCGTAGACTGCTCCAACCAGATCGGCCAGACGGATAGGTCAGCCCAGATCCTCTGGATCCTCAAAAGTCTCCAGTAGATACCCAAGATCTCTCCCCGAACTCCCATGGCAACCAAAGTTCTGATCCCCTCTCCCCTGCGCCCCTACACCGACAACCTGGAGGCTGTCGAGATCGAGGGCAGCAATGTCGGCGAAGTGATGAGCAACCTCATCGCCCGCTACGGCGAGCTGAAGCGCCACCTCTACACCGAGGATGGGAAGCTGCGCAATTTTGTCAATGTCTACCTCAACGACGAGGATGTGCGCACGTTGCCCCAAGGCAACAACACCCCCGTGGGAGAACAAGCCGTCATCAGCATCGTTCCCGCTATTGCTGGAGGGTTGTGAGCATGTTGAACCTGGATACCAGCCAAGTTAGCCTCTCCCGCGAAGAGATGGAGCGGTTTTCTCGGCATTTGATCCTGCCCGAGGTGGGCCTAGAAGGACAGAAGCGGCTGAAAGCGGGCAAAGTGCTGTGCATCGGCACAGGCGGCCTTGGCTCGCCCCTGTTGCTGTACTTGGCGGCAGCCGGCGTGGGGCGGATCGGCATTGTCGATTTTGATGTGGTGGATGTGTCCAACCTGCAGCGGCAGGTGATCCACGGCACCTCCTGGGTGGGCAAGCCGAAGGTGGAATCGGCCAAGAACCGCATCCTGGAGATCAACCCCCACTGTCAAGTGGATGTTTACAACACCGCCCTGAAGGCCCACAACGCACTGGAGCTGTTTGCCAACTATGACGTGATTGTGGATGGCACCGATAACTTCCCCACCCGTTACCTGGTGAACGATGCCTGTGTGTTGACGGGCAAGCCCAATGTCTACGGCTCGATCTTCCGCTTCGAGGGACAAGCGACGGTCTTCAACTACGAAGATGGGCCCAACTACCGGGATCTCTACCCCGAGCCGCCCCCACCAGGACTAGTGCCCTCCTGCGCCGAAGGGGGAGTGTTGGGGATCCTCCCCGGCATCATCGGTGTTATTCAAGCTACCGAAACCGTGAAGATCCTGCTGGGCGTGGGCACAACCCTAAGTGGGCGGCTGCTGCTTTACGATGCCCTGAACATGAGCTTCCGGGAGCTGAAGCTGCGCAAAAACCCGGCTACTCCGCCCATCACTGAGCTGATCGACTACGAACAGTTCTGCGGGATCCCGCCAGCCCAAGCCACAGAACAAGCTGGCCAGACAGAGATCCCCGAGATCACTGTGGCCGAGCTGAAAGCGCGGATGGATGCTCACCAAGACTTTGTGTTGGTCGATGTGCGCAACCCAAATGAGTGGGAGATAGGCCGGATCCCCGGTGCTCACCTGATCCCCTTGCCCCAAATTGAAAATGGCGATGGGGTGGAGCAGGTGCGTCGCCTCCTTAACGGCTCAGAGCTGATCGTCCACTGCAAGAGTGGGGCACGCTCGGCCAAAGCCCTGAAGATCCTGCAAGCTGCCGGGATCCAAGGAAAAAACCTGCGCGGGGGGATCCTCGCCTGGGCGGAGGCTTACGATCCCTCGATTCCCAAGTACTGACCCTGCCTTGGGATCCCTACCTGTCGCCCGGTTTGCTCTAGCATAGATCCGGTAGATCCGGTGCGCAGGGCCGGTTGCGCCAGATTCTCCCTTTTTCCATGAGTGCCATCCCGCAGGCCGAGACAGAAACGATCTTCCACTCCATCCCCGAAGCCCTCGAAGACCTCAAGTGTGGTCGCATGGTCATCGTGGTCGATGACGAAAACCGAGAAAACGAAGGGGATCTGGTCTGTGCTGCCCAGTTTGCCACGCCCCAAGCTATCAACTTCATGGCCACCTACGGGCGGGGCCTTATCTGCCTGGCCATGCAGGGATCCCGCCTCGATGAGCTGAAGATCCCGCTGATGGTGGGGCAGAACACCGACAGCAACCAAACTGCCTTCACCGTCAGCATTGATGCTGGGCCAGAGGCTGGAGTTTCCACCGGCATTTCCGCTGCCGATCGCTCTCGCACCATTCAGGCGGCCATTCACCCGCACACGCGACCGGAAGATCTGCGCCGGCCTGGGCATGTCTTTCCGCTGCGGGCACGGGAGGGCGGAGTACTCAAACGGGCTGGCCATACGGAAGCAGCGGTGGATCTGGCGATGTTGGCCGGGCTGTATCCGGCAGGGGTGATTTGCGAGATCCAAAACCCGGATGGCTCCATGGCCCGCCTGCCCCAGTTGATCGAATATGCCCGTCAGCACGATTTGAAGATCATCACCATCGCCCACCTCATCGAGTACCGCTTGCGCACCGAACAACTGGTTCACCGAGAGGCTGCCGCCACCCTGCCAACGGAGTTTGGCCAGTTTCGGGTTTACGGCTACCGCGATAGCCTCAACCAAGTCGAGCACCTGGCCTTGGTGAAAGGGGATCCGACCCAATTTGCCGCTGAGCCCGTCCTGGTGCGCGTGCATGTGGAGTGTCCCCTGGGGGATGCGCTGGGATCCCTGCGCTGCGATTGTCGCCGCCAATTGACCGCCGCCCTGAAAATGATCGACCACCAAGGCAAGGGGGTACTGGTGTACCTGCGCCGGCAAGAGCAGGAGCTGAGTCTCATCGAGCAAATCAAGTCCTACGCCCGGCAAGATCTGGGCCTTTCTGAAACCGCGCCGCCGGTGGTCATGGATTTGCGCGATTACGGCATCGGAGCCCAGATCCTACGGGATGTGGGGGTGCGCAAAATGCGCCTGATCAGCAATACCTCTCGCCACATCAGCGGCTTGAAAGGATTTGGCCTGGAAGTGGCCGAGCGCGTGCCCCTGCTGGTGGAAGAGCCGGATCTCAATTTGCATGTGGAGCCGTCCTGTTCCCTGAAACTGTTGCTGCACGACGCTGGCGCAACCGATTCCGGCTCAAGCCTGTAGCGCGTTGTAGGGCCGAGGGCTATGGTGGAACAAAGACTGGGGTGCAGCCGGCTCGCCATCCACCACATAAGCCTTGGATCCCCAGCCCCAGAAAGACCAGAAAGGACGTTCGGGCCCCGATGGAGCCGTCATTGCTATGCGACGCTTCCGCGCTGGTGACAGGGGTGCGGAGCACTGGCGCGCCGGCGAGACGGAGTCCCTGGCTGTGGGGCTCAAGAGTTGCTTCGGCAAGACGGGAATGTCGGATCCCACCTGCGACCACACTTCATAGCCCTGAGGGCGCACCACCACCAGGCTGATCAGGGATCCGTGATCCATGTCGTAGCGGCAACTGGCGATGGCCTCTTGCAGCTGAGAAAAGCCCCGGTTGAAGACGTAAAAATGGTCTTGGAAGCGGATGGCCTCCCAGAAACCTTCCCGGGTGACCGCCACATGGTCATGATCGGCGGAGGCGTAGTCGAGGATCACCATACGTGTAAAGACTGATCAGCGATAAATCAAAGTGAGTAAGCTTTTACCGTATTTCCACTTAAACACGATATCGGGCAGCCTGTCATCCGCAAAATGGCTCACCTGCAACAAGGCTTAATGGGTTTCTTTGCCTTGCAAACTGCTACTGCTTGCGTCCCCATCTCCTCCGGCTCCAGGGATCCCACCCAGTTCCCGTCTCAGCTCGGCCATAGCCGCTTCTCCGATGTGGGGGGTGGCGCAGACTAGGTTGGGTGTGCGGATTAGATCGGCTCGGGCTTGGCGCACCAAGGCGCGCAGGGTAGGGTAGCTGGCCTCATCGCAGATGAGGGTATGGGCGCGGCGGATTAGGGATCCCACCCGTTCCGTATCCGAGATCACTGCCGTCAGCACCAGCAGGTCTCCCCGCAGACTGTAGACAATCACCTCGGCAACCTCCAGCAGGGCAGTGCTGATGCTCACCAGCCCCAGACAGGCGTAGGAAGGCAATTGGCGGATCAGGGCAATTTCGCGGGCGTAGTCGGACACCTCCACTGTCAGAACACGGGCCCCCCGGGGTTGGGCAATGGCCTCGACGGCGCTGAGAAAATAGTGCAGCGTCACCACAGTGCCGGAATGGATCTGATCCAGAACGGTGGCCAGATCCTCCAGGGGCACCAACTGTACCCGGATGCCCAGAGTTTGCTGGATTTGCTGGGCCATCAGTTGTCCTGTACCCAAATCCCGGTTGGGCACACACACCAGCACTTGAGCACTGCAGCGCAACCGCCAATCGATCTCCGCCAGCAGCAGATCCCGTACCTGCTCCAGAGAAAAGCCTTGCTGCTGAAGCTGATCGATGCCCTGACGCACCTGTTGCAGGGCCTGTTTGGATCGATCCAGATTTGGGTTGAGAAAGTGCTCCGCACCGCTGACGCGAAGGGGGGAGGCGGTGACCGCATGCCGGGCAGTGCCGCTCACGTAGATGCCGGAGGCGGCCCGAGTTTCCACCAGGCCCATGGCCTCCAATTGGCGGTAAACCTTGTGGATGGTGTTGCGATGCAGGCCCGTTTGCATGGCCAATTGACGGGTGCTGGGCAGGCGGCAGCCGGGAGGAAACTGCCCACAGGCAATGGCGAAGCAGAGCAAATTAAAGAGCTGCACGGAGCCAGGGATCCCGCTCCCCGGCTGGATGGAAATGCGCATCATGGCCCGTTTTTCTCCCTTTGACAACGCCGTTGCGAGCCCGTTTCTGGGCTACGTAAGAATCCCTCGACTTCAGTCGGCGGGAGTGTCAACTGCCTGCAAGATAGCGCCGACGCCGGATAGACAAGCTCCAGAGGAGATCGGGATTGAGAGCCCTATTCGGGGATGCGGTGCATCCGGCTGGGATCCCAACTCAAAGTCACCTCCATCCCTTCCGGTAGCTGCCGCAAATTCAGGCCGGGGTTGGGTTGCACAGCCAAAAGTTTCATCTCAAAGCCGGACACCCATACCTGATAGCGAATGAAAGCCCCTAGATAAGCAGTGTCGCAAATCCGTCCCCGCAAGCGGCAGTGGCCATCGGGGATCCCTTCTTCAGATAAGTCAATCCGAATGTGCTCCGGGCGCAAAGCAAACAGGGCCGCTTCTCCCACGCATCGTTCCGCCAGGGATCCCTCGATCAAGTTGGTTTGGCCGATAAAACCGGCTACAAACCGGGTGGCAGGTCGCTCGTAGAGCTCTGCCGGGGATCCCACCTGTTCGATGCGCCCGCGATTGAACACAGCAATACGATCGCTCATGGTCAGGGCCTCTTCTTGGTCGTGGGTGACGTACAAAAAGGTGAGACCAAGGCGGTGTTGTAGGGCCTTGAGTTCAAACTGCATCTGTTGGCGCAACTTCAAATCCAGCGCCCCCAAAGGTTCATCCAGCAAGAGCACCTGCGGTCGGCCAACCAAAGCCCGCGCCAAGGCCACCCGTTGCCGTTGCCCCCCTGAAAGTTGGCTGGGTTTACGGGATCCCAGATCGGGCAGTTGTACCAGCTCCAGCGCCTCTTGCACTCGCTTTTGGCGCTCCTTCGGCGGTATGCCGCGGATCATCAAGCTGTAGCCAACGTTCTCCGCCACCGTCATGTGGGGGAAGAGAGCATAGTCCTGAAACACCGTGTTCACAGGCCGTCGGTAGGGCGGCAGACCCAAAACATTCTGGCCGTTCAATTCGATCTGCCCCTCATCCGGACGCTCAAAGCCCGCGATCATCCGCAAACAGGTGGTTTTGCCCGAACCCGACGGCCCCAACAACGTAAAAAACTCCCCCTGCTGCACCTCCAAATCCACCCCGTCCACCGCTTGGATCCCGGAAAAGTTGCGGCTGACCCTCCGCAAACGAATGGCAGGTGGGGATCCCTCCTCTCTCCCGGCTTGGGATTTGGCGGAGCTGACATCAGAGGCGAGGACAGATTCGGCAATCATAGCGACAGGGTCAGCCAATGAACCCATTATGAGGGATCCATTTACAGAGGTTGACAGGTCTCAGCAAGGCCGGAAAAGTCCCAGGCCAAGAGCAGAGGTGGTGTGCGAGGGTGAAAGCTCGCCGGAAACCCACCCGACCGGTCGCGAAAGCGGGCCGGAGGCCTTGTTTTTGCATGGGATCCCTGTTTTTGCATGGGATCCCTTGACCACTGGGGATCTGAACCCCATCTTGTTACAGAAATTTAGAATCGTTACAATAAGTTAGAATCTTTGCTCATCTTTGCATCGCAGGTTTTATCCTATGGCACCCTCTCAGCAGTTTCCCGTGCTACTCGCCTCAGCTTTGCGTCACGACAGCGTAACTCCGCGCTGGTCTCAAGTGGCGTGGACCGTTTTGCGGGTGGTGGCAGGGCTATTCATGATTCACAACGGCCTTGACAAACTGGCAGATATTGAAGGGTTTGCGACGGCTTATGTAGAAGTGATCGGGTTGCCCTTCCCGATCTTCTTCGCTTATGTGGCTGCCTATACCGAGCTGATCGCAGCTCCGATGGTGGCGTTGGGTTTGTTGACCCGAGGGGCAGCACTGGGCTTGTTCGCCACGATGGCGGTGGCCATGTTCCATCACATTAAGGTGGCCGGCTTCAGCGTTCCCTACTTGGAGCTATCCGCCATCTACGCAGCGATCTTCCTGGCCTTTGCGGTGAATGGGGGGGGCTGGTTCTCTGTGGATCAGCTCTTGGTGAATGCAATCGAGTCGTGGCTGAACCGCGCCAGCCGGGAAAAGTTGGAGAGCTTGCAGTCTTCGTTGCAGGCCACGGAACGGGTAATTGCGCTGGGCGAGGAAGAGGCCGAGGCCGCCAAGACCACCGGATCCTGAGCTTTGGTGGCCATTCCCGATAGCGGCGAGGCTGCTCCTCTCTCCCTCTGAGAGAGAGGTTAGCAGTGAGAGTCATCCTGCTAAATGCGGCTGGCGGCCCGCTCCATCAGGCGTTGGTGGGTGGAGCGCACAGGCTCTCCTGGCTTGGGTTGCCGCTGCACGTAGGTGCCATCAGGGCGCAACTCCCAGGCTTGCCGGTTGTCCGTCAGGCAGATGTCCAAGATCGCCTTGAGCTCCTGCTGCAACACGGGATCTTCTACGGGGGTGACCACCTCAACCCGTCGATCCAGGTTGCGGGTCATGTAGTCGGCGCTGCCAATGAAGTATTCTTCCTGGCCGTTGTTATAGAAGTAAAAGATGCGCGAGTGTTCGAGAAAGCGGCCAATGATGCTGATGACGCGGATGCGATCGCTCAGGCCTGGGATCCCGGGCTTGAGGCAGCACATGCCCCGCACGATGAGATCGATCTCCACCCCGGCTTGGCTGGCCTCGTAGAGCAGCCGGATCATTTCCGGGTCGGTGAGAGAGTTGATCTTGACGATGATACGCCCCTGGCCCCCCGCTTGGGCATGGCGCATCTCGCGGCGGATCAGGGCTTCCATGCCTTGGCGTAGGGTTCTGGGGGCCACCAAGAGCTTGCGGAATTGCCGTTGCCGTGAGTAGCCCGTCAGTAGGTTGAACAATTCCGTAACATCGTTGCAGAGGGTCTCATCGCAAGTGAACAGCCCTAGGTCGGTATAGATACGGGCGGTTTTGGGGTTGTAGTTGCCGGTACCGATGTGGACGTAGCGGCGCAGGGATCCCCCCTCTTCCCGCACCACCAAAGCCAGCTTGCAGTGGATCTTCAGCCCCGGCAGGCCATAGGCCACGTGTACCCCGGCTTTCTCCAGCTTTTTGGCCCAGAGGATGTTGTTTTCTTCGTCGAAACGGGCTTTGAGCTCCACCAGAGCGGCCACCTGCTTGCCGTTTTCGGCGGCCTGAATGAGGGATTTCACCACCGTCGAGTCGCCGGAGGTGCGGTAGAGGGTTTGCTTAATGGTGAGCACTTGGGGGTCGTTGGCGGCCTCCTCCAGAAACCGCTCCACGCTGGCGGCGAAGGAATCGTAGGGGTGATGCACCAACAGATCCCCTTCCCGGATGACGGAGAACATGTCCACCGGCTCATCGCTCACCGAAGCGGTACGCAGGCGAGGGGGAGTAACCGGCCCCCAAGGGGGATCCTTCAAATCGGGCCGATCCAGGCTGAGAAACGCCATCACCCCCCCCATACTCAAGAGGCCATCCACTTCGTACACCGAGTCACTGTTGAGGCGCATCTCTTCGCTGAGCCGTTGTCGGATGGCTGCCGGAGTTTGGCTGGCAATTTCCATGCGCACCACTGAGCCGAAGCGGCGCTTGCGCAGCTCTTCTTGAATGGCAGCCAGCAGATCGTCGGCCTCGTCCTCTTGGATTTCTAGATCGGCATCCCGGGTGATGCGGAAGGGGTAGTACTCCAGCACCTGCATGCCGACAAACAGCGCTTCCAGATGGTGGGCAATCACCTGATCCAGCGGCACAAAGCTCACCCCATCCCGCAGCGGCACAAAGCGGGGCAAGGTGTTGGGCACCTTCACGCGAGCAAAATGCTCCTTGCCAGTCTCTGGATCCCGCACCACCACCGCCAAGCTGAGGCTGAGGTTGGAGATGTAGGGAAAGGGATGGCCTGGATCCACCGCCAAGGGGGTGAGCACTGGAAACAAACGCCTCTCAAAGTAGTCCCGCAGCTCCTGCCGTTCCGACTCGGCCAGCTCGGAAAAATCGCGGATGTGAATGCCCTGTTCCGCCAGCTTGGGCACCAGTTCCTGCCGGAAGCAAGTGTGCAATTTTCGAATCAGGGGGCGCAGGTGGCTCGAGATCTGCTGCAACTGCTGCTGCGGTGTAAGGCCATCCGGGGTTAGCACCAACACGCCCGTTTCCAACTGACGACGGATCACCGCCACCCGCACCATGAAAAATTCGTCCAGGTTGCTCTCAAAGATGGCCAGAAACTTCAGCCGCTCCAGCAGCGGTGTGCGCTCATCCAGGGCCTCGTGCAAAACCCGGGCATTGAATTCAATCCAGCTCAGCTCCCGGTTGAAATACTGCTCCGGCAGAGCATAGCCCTCTTGGATGGGTGTAGTCCGGATCCCTGGTTGTCCGGCATCCGGGGGGCAGCCCGTCGTGTCAGGGTTGCAAGGTGGCCAGGAAGGGTCGGTTTCCTTGGGGCGCGGAGTCATGGCGGCAGAGGGCTGGGTTGTCTCAAACACGTCAACAACGGCTGGAGCCGACCCAATCCTATCCTGCTGGGTTCTGCTGAGGCGAAGGGGAAGGGCCCAAAACGGGCTTGGGCGGACGTTCAGGCAGCAATCCTTGAGAGCGCGTCAGAAGAATCACCTGGAGCAGGATCCCGATCAACAAAATGCGCAAAGGGCCGGCTCGGGTGGCCCACTGGGGCGGCAGACGGTTGGTGAGCCACTCGCTGCCCGACCACACCCCCCAAATCACCAGCGCTCCCAGCAAGGCGCCGCGATTGTTGCCACTGCCCCCTGCGATCAACATCACCCAAACGATGAAGGTGGCAAACTCCGGTTGAAAGGCTTCTGGGCTGATGAAATTGACAAAATGGGCGTAGAGGGCCCCCGCCAACCCCATCAGCATGGATCCCAGCACAAACGCCTGCAGGCGAAACTGGAGCACATCTTTGCCGGCGGCCAGGGTTGCCGGTTCATCCTCGCGAATGGCCCGCAGCACCCGCCCCCAGGGGGAGCGATAGGCCCGCTCCGCAGCCCAATAGACCACCGCCAAAATGACCAGCACCAAGCCCAAGTAGAGAAGGGTATCCTGACCTGGGATCCAGCCGCGAAAGGGTCGCGGAATGCGGGTAATTCCCCGCACACCGTTGGTGAGCCAGCCCTCATTCCTCAGGATTTGGCTGATGATCTCGGCAATGCCGATGGTAGCGATGGCCAGGTAGTCGGAACGCAGCTTCAGGGTAATCAACCCGATCAAAAAGGCAATCGCTCCGGCGACGGCCACAGCTATGGCAAAACCCACCCAAAAGGGCAGATTGAAGCCGCCCAGATGTTCGGCACTTGGGGGTGTGGTGACAATGGCGCTGGCATAGGCTCCCATGGCAAAAAAAGCTCCCACCCCGATGTTGAACATGCCGGCGTAGCCCCACTGGACATTGAGGCCCAGCACCAGCACGCCGTAGATCCCCACCAAAATCAAAAAGAAAATGCCGTAGCTCAACATCAGACCTCTCCCCCACCTGGGGATCCCAGTAATCCTGTGGGTCGGAAGATCAGCAGCAGTACCAAAATGGCGAAGGCCACCCCGGTTTTATAGGCCGGGTTGATCACCAAGGTCGAGAATTCTTCCGCCAGGCCGATCACCACTCCTCCGGCAATAGCCCCGTAAGGGCGACCGATGCCGCCGAGAATGGCCGCTGCAAAAATGGGCAACAATAGCCGCCAGCCCATGGTGGGGTGCAGCCGGGTATCCATACCCAGGAACACACCTGCTGCACAGGCCAAGGCTGCGCCAATGGCCCAAGTCCAGAGGACGATCCGCTCTGTATCAATGCCGGTAATCTTGGCCAGCTCAAAATTGTCGGCCATGGCCCGCATCGCTTTGCCCACCCGCGTGCGTTGTAAGAAGAGATGCAGGGCCACCACCAACAGGGCTGTTCCCGCCAGGATTACCGCCCAATCGGGCTTAATGCGCAGCTCTCCAAGCCGCCACGGCAACTGGATCCCGCTGCGGTACACCTGATTGTTGGGCCCCCAGATGATCTGTACCAGGCTGCGCAGAATCAGGGCGGTGCCAAAAGAAGAAATGAGCAAGATCACTGGTGCCTCCTGGCGCAGGCGGCGATAAATGAGTTGGTCGATCCCAACTGCACAAAGTACCGTGGCCAAAGCTGCCGGGAGCAGGCTGACCCCAATTGGCCAACCCAACCCAACAAATGTCAGGCCGAAGTAGGCCCCCAGGGTCATCAGATCCCCGTGGGCAAAGTTGGCAAAGCGCAAAATGCCAAAGGTCAGCGACACCCCAATTGCTCCCAGGGCGTAGATGCTGCCCAAGACAAGGCCGTAGATGAAAAGTTGCAACAGTTGGGTCACGCTTGCCCCCAAAAACACTTTGCCCTGATAATGCCACGGGTTTGCCGAGAGCGGGATCCGGCTCAGCGCAGCGGAAGGATACGGCTGATCGCGCCAGCGGGACGGAGTCCTAAGAAAGCTAGGGTAGGGGAGAGCGCCCACAAGGAAGAAGATCCATGCAGTCCAGGTCTTTGTCTGTCCTCCGTTTCCTGGCCGTTTTGGCCCTGCTGAGCGCGGGCTGTGGCGGGCCGGAGTGGGATCCCGATGCGCCTTCCGAGCCTATCTCCACCCCCCAGTTGATCTACGAAGACATCACCCTCACCCAGGCCAGACCGGATGGTGCCATTCTCTGGCGCTTACAGGCTCGCCTGGCCGAATATGAGTCCCCCCCAGAAAATGGTGCCGCTCCTGTGCAGTTGGGATCCGCCCATTTGCAGGCCGTTGAGGGAGAATTTTTCGACGAAGACAACCGCGCCATCCGCACCCGCGCCGAGCGAGGATCCGCGTACCCCGGCGAACGACGGCTGGAATTGAGGGGTCAAGTCGAGGTGGAATCGGAGCGAGACAACCTGCGTCTGGAGGCCCAGCGGGTGGAATGGCTGCCGGAACAGCGCCTCCTCCAAGCTGAGGGCCAGGTGAAAGTGGAGCTGTTGGAGGGCCAGGGATCCCTGCAGGGGGAGCGGCTGCTCGTCGACTTTGGCCAAGCCCAGATGCAGCTGGAGAACTGGGATCCCACTCAGCCGGTGCGGGCAGAGTACCGGGATCCGGATCTGGAGCTGGCTGCCAGCCGTTTTCTGTGGCAATTTGGCGTCGGGGAAGTGCAGGCAGTAGGGGCTGTAGAGGTTTACGCTCCCTTACAAGCTTTGCGCCTCAGGGGCGAGCAGTTGCGGGCTCCCCTGCCTCTAACCGAGTTGCGCATATTGGGCAACGGGCAAGCCAAAGCCGAGCAAACCGGTCAAGAGCTGCAGGCCCAGGAGATCCGCTGGCGCATCGGCTCCACCCAGCTGCAGGCCCAGGGCAACGTGCGCTACCGCCAGCCCGGCCAGGCTTTGACTGTCAGAGGCAACCAAGGGATCCTGGATTGGCAGGCCAACACTGCTCGGATCCAAGGCAACAGCCAAACCCAGCTCACTTTGCCCTAAGGGGGGCTGGGGGGAAGCAGAAAGCTGGCCGAGAGCATGGCAGGATAGGGATACCTTTAAGGAAAAGTATCGGGTGAGTTGTGGTGAGCTTTGAGGACTCCGTCCGAGTGGCGCAAACAGGACATTCCCCCGCCAGGGCCGGCGCTGCTGCAGAACGCCCCAACATCCTGCTGATCGTGCTGGATACCCAGCGGGCAGATCGTCTCTCCTGCTACTGGTCGGAAGCGGAGCGTGCCCGCCAACTGCCCACCAGCCCCAACCTGGATCGGCTGGCTGCCGAATCCACCCTCTTCGAGCGGGCCATCGCCCCTGCCCAATGGACCATCCCCTCCCACGCTTCCCTGTTTACGGGGGAATATCCCAGCACCCACCAGACTGTCCAAGCAGATCTGGAGCTGAGCCCCGCCCTGCCCACCCTGGCAGAGCTGTTGCAGCTGAGCGGCTATACCACTGTGGGCTTTTGCAACAACCCTCTGGTGGGGATCCTGAAAAACGGCTTGCGGCGCGGCTTCGAAACCTTTTACAACTACGGTGGCGCTCTGCCCACCCGCCCCCCCGAAGGCACCCCCTTGCCCGCCCCCTTGAACCGCTGGCTGGCCGCCTACACCCAATTTTGGCGGCGGCTCTCCTATCCGGTGCAAAACGCCTTTGCCCGCTCCGACGCCCTCTTCCAGCTGGCGCTGCACCCCTGGTTTGCCTCCCTCTGGACCCGCCTGCTCAACTTCAAAGGCAACACCGCCGCCTCGATTGCCGACCTCAACCGCTACCTGCAGCAGATGGCCCGCCGCCGGTCGGATCCTAGAGCACGGCCCTTCTTTTGCTTTGTCAACCTGATGGAGCCCCATCTGCCCTACTGGCCGCCGGAGCCCTTTGTGCAGAAATACGCCCCCTATTTCAAAAGCAACCGCGAGGCCCGCGACTTTTTGCGCCAATACAACGCCCAGCCCTACCGCTGGATGGCGCCCCTGCCGCAGCCCCTTTCTCCACTGCAAGCGCAGGTGCTGCGGGATATCTACGATGCTGAGGTGGCCTACCAAGATCACCTACTGGGATCCGTCTTCGACACCCTGCGCCACACCGGCCTGGAGCAGAACACGCTGGTGGCCATCGTCGCCGATCACGGCGAAGGCCTGGGAGAACACGACTTCGTCGGCCACGCCTTTGTGGTCTACGAAGAGCTGATCCGCGTGCCCCTCATCCTGCGCTATCCCGGCCACTTCCCGGCAGGAAAACGCATTGCCACCCCCGTTTCCACCCGCCGCCTCTTCCATACCCTCCTGGAAGCTGCCGGCTTTAGCCCCAACCTTTCCCCCAACGGTGCCCCCTGTGTCAGCCTCAAGCTCCGCCGCGAGGTCGCCCGCCTCAGCTTGGCCCGCACCTTGGCAGGGGAAGATCCCGAGCAGGGAACAGTGCTCAGCGAAGCCTTCCCGCCCCACCTCCTCATTCGGGCTATGGAAAGCCGTAACGACAGCCTGCTGCGGGCGCGTGCCTGTTACGACATCCGCCGTGCCCTCTATGAGGGGATGACCAAGCTCATCCAAACGGGGGATCGTCCCAGCCTCTACAACTTGGAGCAGGATCCGGCGGAGCTGCGGGATCTGCTCTGGGTCGGCGACGGGGATCCCGTGTCCTCTCTCCCTGATGCTGATCCGCAACGCTGTCACGACGGGTCGGCGGTGGAGACCGGCTGGCCCCAGGCTTGGCTGGCTCGCCTGCAGCAGGGGCTGAGAACGTGGGTGAGCTGGGCAGAATCCCGACAGCCCAGCACGGCTCCTCGCAAGGTGAATGTGGAAAGCGATGCCGACTTGGTGCGGCAGATGCAAGAGCTGGGCTACTTGGAGTAGGCAGGGATCCCGCTATTCCAGCCCTCCTTCCTCCTCCCTGTGATCCCGCACATAGCCGTTTAGATCGTAGTCATCCATGTCATCCATCTCCTCCGGATCCGCCGTTGGCCAATCCTCATTTTGCCCGCCGATAATCACGCGGCTGAGGCCGATGTATTCCAGGCTGAGGGTGCGCAGGGCGTTGATCAACACATCCAGCGCCATCGCATCGGCGGTGCCCAGATCAAACCAGCAGCGGGCCCAGTTGTCCTTCTCTTCCAGGGATCCCATGTTGTGCATTAGGGAAGGCAAGGGCTCCGATTCGTTGGGATACTCCAGATAGCTCAGATCCACCTCGGCCTCTTGGGCCACCAGACGCTCGGCGTTAAATCCGCCCAGCTTGCCCAACACGTACCACGACTCCAGCACCTCGTTGAGGTACTCCAGCTCAGCTTCGACCGGCGGCTCCGCAAACTCAAACCAGATCCACAGATTTCCCGGATCGCACTCGCGAAACTCCACTTGCATGGACAGTTCCTCTGCAAGGCCTACGGCCCGCTGACGCGATGGGGCCCAGCTTCTGATCTTAATCTGGCTCTGCTCACCCATTGGTGCAACGCCCAAAGCTCCTGCACTTTTGTGCCATGCGAATCCCTCCAGCAACAAATCTTGCCGTCAGGGTGGCCGCTTGGAACCACGGGATCCCTCCTGCCGAGGCCATCGGCGGTTAGGACGGACATGGCGCAGGCGGTTGCCGGGAAGTCCGTGGCAGCCAGACGGCCCCAAAGCATCCTATACTGTTGCGGCTGTCCTAATCACGCTGTCCGAATCACGAGGAACCTGCCGCTTATGTCTGAGCTTCTCCCTTTGCCTTCCCTCCAAGACCGGGTGGCTGTGGTCACCGGAGCCAGCCGGGGCATTGGCCGGGCGATTGCCCTGCACCTGGGGGCCATTGGAGCAAAAGTGGCGATCAACTACGCCCGCTCCGCTGCCGAAGCCGAGTCCCTGGTGGAGGAGATCGCGGCCCTGGGGGGAGAAGGGATCCCTGTGGCCGCCGATGTGTCTTGCCCAGAGGCGGTGGAGAGCCTGTTTGCCCAGGTGATGGAGCGGTGGGGTCGGGTGGATGTGCTGGTGAACAATGCCGGCATGGCCCGCGACACCCTGCTGCTGCGCATGAAGCCAGAAGATTGGCAGGCGGTGCTGGATCTCAACCTGACGGGGGTCTTTCTCTGCCTGAAGGCAGCCGCCAAGATCATGGTGAAGCAGCGCCAGGGGCGCATCATCAACATCACCTCGGTGGTGGGCTTGGTGGGCAATGCCGGCCAGGCCAACTACAGCGCCGCCAAAGCAGGGGTGGTGGGCCTCACCAAGACAGCAGCTCGCGAGCTGGCCAGCCGCAACATCACCGTCAACGCCGTGGCACCGGGGTTCATCACCACCCAAATGACCGAAAAACTGGATCCTGGCCCGATTTTGGCGCAGATCCCCCTGGGGCGACTGGGATCCCCGGCAGAAGTGGCGGGGCTGGTGCGTTTTTTGGCGGCAGATCCGGCGGCGGCCTACATCACGGGACAGGTTTTTGCCATCGATGGTGGCATGGTGATGAGCTAGGCACTCTACCACGCCAGGGCTAGGCCATCGGCACGGGGTTCGGAAGCCGCAATGAAGTGATCCCCATCCCGCAAGAGGATCTGTCCCCGGCCAAAAAGACCGCAATCCTCTTCTGCGTCCACCACCTGCACTGCATGGCCGCGGGCGGAGAGTTCGCGCACCACCTGGGGCGGCACCGTGCTCTCCAGCGCCACCTGCGGGATCCCCTGATCCCACAGCACTCGCCAGCGGGGCGCATCCAGAGCCGCCTGGGGGTTCAGGCCGTAATCCACCAAGTTCACCACCACCTGCACATGGCCTTGGGGCTGCATTGCCCCCCCCATGACACCAAAAGGGCCGAGGGGGATCCCTTCTCTGGATAGAAAAGCGGGGATGATCGTGTGGTAGGGGCGCTTGCGGGGGCCCACCTGGTTGGGATGGCCGGGCTCCAGGGTGAAACCCGTGCCGCGGTTGTGGAGAGCAATGCCCGTGCCCGGAACCAGCAGACCACTGCCGAAGCCATCGAAATTCGACTGAATCAAAGACACCATCAACTCACCATCAGCTGCAGCCAGGTAAACCGTTCCCCCCTCCGGCAGCCCTGGCTGGGCCAGGGGGATCGCCTCCCTCCCGATCAACTGCCGCCGCCGCTGTGCATAAGCCTTATCCAGCATCTGGGCAGGACTGACCCGCACATACTCCGGATCCGCCACCTGTCGGCTCACATCGGCAAAGGCCAGCTTCATTGCCTCAATCTGCAGGTGATAGCGCTCGCCGGCATCGTAGGAGATCCGACCCAGCTCAAAACCCTCCAAAAGGTTGAGCGCCATCAAAGCGGCAATGCCCTGCCCGTTGGGGGGGATCTCCCAGACGGTGTAGCCGCGGTAATCCGTATGGATGGGTTCCACCCAATCGGCCCGGTGCTCAGCCAAGTCGGCGGGGGAAAGAAAGCCGCCGCTGGCTTCCGAGAAAGCCAGCAACTTCTCCGCCAGCTCCCCCCGGTAAAAACTCTCCCCACCGCTACGGGCAATCTCTTCTAGGGTTTGAGCATGCAGGGGGCTGCTCCAGCGCTCTCCAGCCCGTGGGGCACGCCCTTGGGGAAAGAAAACGGCCTTGAAGGCCTCGTGGCGGGGATCTGGCAGGGGCAAATAGATGGACTCCGCCGCCTGCCACAGTTGGGCCACCCGGGGAGAGACCGGAAATCCCTCTTGCGCCAGACGAAGGGCAGGCACAAACAGACGCTCGAACGGCAGCTTTCCCCAGCGCCGGTGCAAGGTCTGCCAAGCGGAAACTGCCCCCGGCACCGTCACCGCTAACCAATCGTAGGGGGGGATCCGCCCATGGTCCCGGTACCGCTCCGGCGTCAGGGCGGCTGGGCTGCGACCGGAAGCATTCAACCCGTACAGCTGACCCTCCTCCCCCCCCTCCCACACCAGAGCAAAGGCATCGCCGCCAATGCCATTGGAGGTTGGCTCCACCACCGTCAAAGCCACCGCCATTGCCACGGCTGCATCCACAGCATTGCCGCCCGCCCAGAACATCTCCATGCCCGCCATTGCCGCCAAAGGTTGGCTGGTGGCCACGGATCCCTGTCTGCCCATTACCACCCGTCGCCGCGAAGCAAACGGATAGCAATCCAGGGCCTGCCGCAAAAAAATGGGTGCTGGCATATCGCTACGCGACGCTCTCGCGAATGGGCTGTGCTTCCTACACAGGCAGGTTATCGCTACGCGACGCTCTCGCGAACAGGAGTGCGGCCAACTCCGCAAAGCTGTCCACCACCACATCTGCCCCGGCGTGGCGCAGTTCCTCGGCGGTGAAAGCCGTGGTGAGGCCCACCGCAAAACAGCCAGCCCCCTTAGCGGCGCGGATCCCATGGGTAGAATCTTCAATCACCCAACACAACGCCGGATCCAACCCCACAGCGGCAGCCGTTTTCAGGTAAGGCTCTGGGTCGGGCTTGGCCCGCTGAATGTCTTCGGCGGTAATCACCGCGTCAAACCAGCGGTGCAGGTCGAAGCGCTGGAAAATCTGCGCTTGATCCCGGCGGATGGCCGAAGTGGTGACGGCCAGGGCAGAAAAGCGCTGGCGGCTGGCCGCCAAAAACTCCAGCACCCCCGGCACCAGGGGTACCTCTGCCAGCAGCTCGCCAAAAGCCTTGGCCTTTTCCTCGATCAGGCGCTGCACCAGCAGGGGCCGTTCCGCAGGCGGGGTGTCCGTCTGGTGTTGGACGAGGTACTCGAACATGTCGCGGTCGGTGCGCCCCTTGAACTGCAGGGAGATGGGGGCCAAATCCAGGGATAGGTGGCAGCGTTGCAGGGCAATGGCCCCGGCGCGGGCATGGATTGGTTCCGAATCCACAATCACCCCGTCCATATCGAAGAGCAAGCCGGCAGTCACGTCAGCCTTCCCCTGTTGTAGGCACAGCACTTTGGATTGCATAGACATTATCGCTACGCGACGCTTTCGCGAATGGGCAAGCACGGGACAGGGATCCCCTTTAACAACCATACTGCCCCGTCTCCATCCCCCACCCGCAGAAGCGGCTGGTGATCTGCCAGATGGGATCCAACACATCCGTCAGGGCGTGGTCGCTCTCCACCGCCACCAGTTGGGCCCAGGGGCGACGGGCCACGTAGTCTCGGCTGGCTTGAATGGGGATGGTGTCGTCTTGGATCCCGTGCACAATCAAGGTGGGCACAGGCCGTCGTAACCCCCCATCCGGGTAGCGCTGGGCATCGGCGACAAAGCCGTACTCCAAAGGGAGAGGGCGGCCTTCTCCGTAGTGAAACACCATGAGTTGTCCGGTTCGCTGCCAAGTCTCCACCGCCTCTGCCCCCAGCCGCGGCAGCCAATGGCCTAAAAAGCCAAAAGCCGGCGCCAAGAGCACCAAGCGCTGCACACAGGGTTGTCGTTCGGCAACCCAAGCAGCCACCAGGCCCCCCAAGCTAGAGCCGATGAGGGTGACAGGGGGGTAGTTCATCTCGGCAAGCTGGCTGGAAACCTGCTGGATCTGGCGGGTCAAGGTGAGCTGGGCAAAATTGTCCTGGTTCAGATCAGGCACCTGAACAGGGATCCCCACCTGCTGCAGCCGCTGCCGAAAGAAAGTTGCCTTGGCCGACTGCGGCCCAGAGCCGAATCCATGCAGGTAAATCGCCAACACGGAAAGGGATCCCTATGGCCCTGTGGCTGCCGAGAGCCAGCCCGCCCCCAACACCACGCTGATGGAGAGGAAAAGGGTCGCTACCGTCCAGGTGATGCGGTTGAGGTTTTGCTCAGCACTCTTGGAGCTGGAGAACAGCTGGGCCTGCCCGCCAATGCCCGCCAACCCATCCCCCTTAGGGCTGTGCAGCAGCACCAAGATCACCAGCAAGATGGCCGAAGCCGACCAGAGAAACTCGAAAAACGCTTCCATCGCAGCGGATCCCTGTAGGGCAAGTTGCTAAGGCCATTATCGCTTGGAACCGCATCTTAGCGCACCCTGTCTCGGCATCGCTCCCATTTCAAACTCAACTCGTTCAAACTCAACTCGGCAGGCCCAGACCCATCTACTTGCTTCTCAGGTGGAACGGGTGCTGCTCCTTCTGGGGGTGTTGCTTTGCCTCAAAAAACGACCCCAAACGGGGCCGCCCGGTCTTTATCCAGCCCTTATGGAGATTTCCAGGGGATCCCCACCTCACCTACAAGGGCAAACAGTATTCACCTCAGTAGCTTACGCCCCGGTAGGTCAGGGGCTGATGAGGGTGAGGCACCGCTTTCTTGCTGGTGTGATGCACCCAGAAGGTTTGACCGCGATACTGAGCTTGCAACTCCTCATCACTGAGCTGAGTATGCGCGGGAACGTAGTCAAAGGTGTTGCCACGGAAAGAGAGTTTCATATATCGCCTCCATCAACGAAGGGTTGAGTTTGTTGTCGTTGGGCCCTACGCCACGGAAAGAGTGGCGCGATTCAGTTGAGGCGCGTTCCTTCGGGAAGACCCCTACTTCCGTCTCTGCACAGCTCCAGGCCACTGGTGAGCCAACTGCAGAGGTGAACGATTTATCCTATGTCTGTATCATAACTTACGGTTTTGCAGGTTTTTTGGGGGATTTATAGAAATTTAATCCGGCCATACCCGCAAAAGGGATCCCTTGCCGTCGGCTCTTCCGCGGCTTCTCGGGCCTGACTGGGCAATCACCTATGCACTTTTCGGAATAGATTGCCGCAACCGGTTCCGGGCCCAGGGCACCAATCCCATATTCGGCCAGTCTCCGCAAAATTCTAATTTCTTCTATTTCACCGCCTGCGCAAGTGCCTGCAGCCCTGCTCGCAGACGTTCCTCGATGTCGGCCTCTAGCTGTAGTGTTCCGGCAGCGTCCAACTGAATTTGAGAACTCAGGATATAAACCCCTCTCAGGATGTGGGTTGCCCCCATCACCGCCAGCACAGGTTTCATCGCAAAGTCGATGGACAGCAGATGGGCCAGGGTTCCCCCGGTGGCAATGGGGAGAATCACTTTACCGGTAAAGGCGTCTTGATCCAGCAAATCCAGCAGTGCCTTCAACACACCTGGATAGGAGGCTTTGTAAACGGGAGCAGAGATGACGATCCCGGTAGCTTGGGCCACCTTTTGCTGAATTGCCTTGAGTTGAGGGCTATCGAACTTGGCCAGTGCCAGATCCTCTGGGGGCAAATCCCGCACCGAAACAAACTGAGTGGTCAATCCCAGATCGGACAGGATCCCGGCAGCGTGATGTAAAACGGCTTCTGAGCGAGAAGGAGTGCTGGGACTACCGGAGAGCAGGAGGATGCTGGACATAGGCCGCAGACAGAATACTGCCTCAGTTGTACCAGGAATCCCATGTGAAAGATGATTAACCCACTCTCGCCCTGCCCCAGCATGCACGATAGCTTTGTCTCTCGACGTCATTCCCTGCTGGTCAAATTGCGGGCAAAATATGCCCCCCGACTCCCCACCTACTCAAGGGGTCGGGAACGTGATAGGTTAGATTCAGCAAGGGTTTCAGCTTGCTAAACTTGAGATTGATTTACGCGGGCGTAGTTCAGTGGTAGAACGCTAGCTTCCCAAGCTGGATGTCGTGAGTTCGAGTCTCATCGCCCGCTTTCCCCAACCAACCGGCAAAACCCGCTTTCCGCAAGCATTCCCGGACTTGGCCTAGTCCGGGAAATCAATGAGCTCAAGGTAAAAAGGGGTAGTTCGGGGTCAGTAAGATCTCCTTGGCCAGTGCCCAGTTAGGCAATGAAGCATGCAACTTTACGAGTACGACTTCTATGCCTGGACGCAAAAGCAAGCCGCACTGCTGAAATCGGGGCAGTGGGATCAACTGGATATCGCCAACTTGGTGGAGGAAATCGAGGCTTTGGGCAGGCAAGAACGCCGGGAATTGCTGCACCGGCTGGGGATCCTGGTAGGGCATTTGCTGAAGTGGCAATTGCAACCCCACCTGCGAGGCAAAAGTTGGCGGGCAACGATTACTGAACAACGCCGCCAGATCCAGCGATTGCTCAAAGACAGTCCCAGCCTCAAGCCCGATCTTTCGGCAGCCCTGCAAGAGGCTCACCAGGACGGGATCCTGTTGGTGGTGAGAGAAACGCCATTGTCTGAAGCAGATCTGCCTGCCCAGTGTCCCTACACATTTGAGCAGGTGATGGATCCCGACTTTTATCCTGGCAAGGAAGATCCGCAGTGATCTGCTCAGCCCCCGGAACCCGGAGCAGGGAGGGAGGGATCCCGACCCCGGTGGGTCTCCATCTGGCTGTCCACTACCCGTCGCAGCACTCCGTTGACGAAAGCGGCGGCCTCAGGATCCCCGTATTTTTTGGCCAATTCTACAGCTTCGTTGATGGCAACCTTCACGGGGCTGCTGGCCAGTATTTCCATCTCCACCACCGCCAGGCGCAGGATATCTCGTTCGATCCGACCAACCCGCTGCAATTGCCAACCCACCAAAGCCTTTTGCAAACGAGCATCGATCGCCTCCTTGTGGGTTCGCAGAGCGGTCAGCAGTTGCAAAGCGTAGGCACGCACTTCTTGGGATTGGGCAATGTGCAACAGTTCCGGCATGGACAGGGCAACGCCCACCCGGTTGACTGCTCTTTGGGACAACTGGACAACCTCATCCAAGATGTGGCGGACGCTGTGCAGCCGCTGTTCCAGGTGTTCTAAGGCTTGGCCGGCGTTGCCGAGGGCCACTTGCACCTGCTGGATTAGCTCCAGCAATTCCCCCCGTAAGGCATTGGGGTCAGGAACGTCCGCCTCCTTCAGAGTGATTTCCAGGCGCTGCAGGTGTCGTTGGGCCTGCTGAAGGCGGAGGGTGACGGAGCGGGATCCACCCTCTTCCTTGGGATCCGAATCGGCCAACAATAGAGGATCGCTCTCGTGCAACAAACGGTCGCTGCGCTGGATTTCCGCCGCCGCTGTGGAGAGGGTTTCATGGGTCTCTTCACTCAGGGCGCGGATGGCTGCCAGCAGCAAGTCCTCCAGTTGTTTTTCGCTCAGTTTGGCCGCCGTGGCTGGCAGTTGATTGACCCCCAGCAGGGCCAGTTCGCGGGCAATACGCCGAGGTTGCATTGCAGAATATCCATAGCTTGTAAACTACCCGGCTCCGACCGCTAAGCGGTACGGAGCGGGCTTTCAGTAGCCCTGAGCCTGCTCTGCTCTACCAGAGAACAAAACAAGCCCGGACCTCTAGGCTGGTTTACGGCAGCTCCCAAGAGCGCAATTACGTTTGCACCATTCAAGTCCGCATCTCCTTCCCATCCACAGTGCCCACACTTGAACGACTTACCACTGCGATAGGATTGCGCAGGGTCGGGATGGATGTGCAAACACCGGTGGCAGGTCTGCGACGTGTAAGCAGGCGGCACAAGAATCAGAGAAACCCCTGCAACCCTCGCCTTGTATTCCAGAAACTGACGTAGTTGGTAGAACGCCCAACTGTTGGCCCTGCGCCTTTCGGTTTTGCTGCGTGGCTGTTGATTGACCCTTTCCCGGATCCCTGTCAGGTCTTCCAGAGCAAGAGCGCTGTTGGTAGCTTTTGCCCTAGAGACAATAGCTTTGGAGATGCGATGATTGACCCACGCCTGAAAGCGTCTCTCCTTGCCAGACAGCCGTTGCAACAGTTCTCTGCATCTGCGCCGCGAACTGCGGGTGCCCTTACTGGCTTTGCGTTGGAGTACCGCCCTCAACCGGGAGTAGTGGTCGCGGACTCTGTTCAACTGCTGTCCATTCCAGTTGTCCCCCTCTGACGTATGAGCAATATCCGTCCTTCCCAAGTCCACCCCGATCACCTTGTCGGTATCTTGTTGCTTGGGTGGTTTTTTCTCTACGCAAATCTGGATGTAGTAGGAGCCATCTTTGCGCTTGACCAGGGTGGCAGATTTGGGGTTGGAACCAGCCAGCATCCCACGCTGGTAGTTGCCAATGGCCAGTTCAAAGCGTTCTCTCCCTTCCACCGTGGTGAGCGACACCGTCCAGTCTTTTTGACGGAACGAAAAGATGCGAGCGTCGTAGGTAACAAAGCCGCTCTTAAACTCCTTGACGGGACGCTTTTTCTGCTTAGCCACTTTGCGGGAACCCGCTACCCGTCTGCACACCTGTTGAGCCAAGTTACTGGACAAGTCGAACCGGGCGCGGATTTCGCGGTAGCACAGAGACTGAAGCTTAACGGCGTTGGCGACTTTCTCCGGCGTGTTCTGGTTGACCCAATTCAAGGCTTGGCCAAAAGCCTCCAAAGTCGCGTCCAATTTGGCGGCTTGCGACTGGGCTACCTTGAGCTTGCAGGAGACGGTCAGGACTTGGGTCATGGTTCTATTGTAACCTCGCATTCCTCACGGCACTGACCCTACGGGTACAGTGCGGGGCTCCTGCGATTTCTAGCTGAAAGACTGCCCCATTGCCGCAAGGCGGCGCGCAAGCGCTATCGGGCTTAGCCATGCTAGCAGGTTGCCAATCCATGAAGAACGAGAGACTCACCCGGTCAACCGGCCCTAAAACTGCGACTTAACACCCGAAACACCAAAGATGAACTCTGCTCTGTGCCAAAGCGAGATTGGCTGGATACCGAGAGGGTGAGCCGTCGTTTGCTGCGGGTGATGCCCACATACAGCAGCCGCAGCCGCTCCGCTGCCAAATCCAAAAAGGCTTGCTTAGTGGCCGAGTCGGCCTGCAGCTCCCAGCCGCCTTTGGGGCTGAGCTGTCGCAACTGAGCCAGGGCCTCTGCCTGCATATCCACTTCATCCAAAAACTTCAGCCCCAGGGTTCGCTCCCCGTACTGGGTGGGAAACTCGTAGGCCGACACCTGGGGGATGAACACCTGATCCCATTCCAGCCCCTTGGCCCGATGCAGAGTCGTGACAGTGATGCTGCCCGGCTCGGGGTCGAAGGCGAAGATCTCCGAAGGCAAGTTGTTGAGGCGGTGATCCAGAATCACTTGAAATTCTTGGGCGATCTCCTGCCAATCGGTTTCGGGCAGGGATCCCAGCACCTGCTCCAGTTGATCGATCACGTAGCGACCCACAAACAGCTCTTCCGGCTTGCGGTAGAGGCTTTGAACGATCACATTCAGCACCTCCGGCCAAGGGGATCGCCCGGCCCGCAACCAAGCCCCCAGAGTGCGCAGCAGCTTGCCCAAGTTTTGCCAAGAGGGACCATCGGGCAGAGCGGGAGCCTCACCAAAGTTGGGAAATAGCAGCCGCTCCGGCAGAGAGGCGCGGATCCAGCTCAACATCGGTCCCAGTTCAGCACGTGGGATCCCCGCCCAATCCGCCAAGCAATCCATAGCAGCAGCCAAGCGAGGGGGGGCAGTGGGACGGGCAAACCAGTCGATGATTCCCTTGAGCTGCAACAACACCCGCCGCTGACTGGGACTGCCCCGCAACAGATCGATCACCCGCTCCGCTCCCATTTCCTGGAGATAGCTGAGGGCTTTGCCCCCCAGCTCGTTGGTGGTGACCAGAATGGCCACCGTTTGGCCGGGAAAAGCTTGGGCGGCTGCAATGGCCTGCCGCGCCACCTGTTGCAGCTCCTCTTCCGGGGATCCGACAACCCGCAGAAAGTCCACACCACCCTCGCTGGCCGGGGGGTTTTGGCCACCGGAGGTGGCCAGTTGAATGGGCTGGGGGGCCAGAGCGGTGCGCAAAGCCGGGATGGGGTGCTGCTGATTCACCCACTCCACCAGGCGGTTGGCCAAAGCGATGATCTGGGGGGCGCTGCGGCTGGATTCATCCAAGAGCACCACCTGAGGACTGGCCTGGCAAAAGGCGCGAAACAGCCGCGGCTCGGCGCTGGTAAAGGTGCCCATGATGCTCTGGTTGGGATCCCCCACCCGCACCAGGTTGCCGGTGCGTTGGCTGAGCAGCCGCAGCAGCTCTTCCTGCAGGGGGGAACTGTCTTGGGCCTCATCCTCGAACAGGTAGTCGTACCAGTTCTGCACCTGCTCCCGCAGCTCTGGACTGCCCTCGATCAAATCCACTGCTTGCCAGCCCAGGTCGTCGTAGTCTAACTTGCCCAGGCGACGCAATTCCGCTTGATAACCGGCGTAGATGGGAGCAGCCCAGCCCAGATAGCCCTCGCTGGGGATCACTTCTGGCCCCAGGCGCAGATTCTTGGCCCTGCTGATGACCACCTGCACCATCTGCTGGAAACTGCGCCGGAACTGGGCTCGGTTTTGGGCGATCTTTTGCGGGTTGTTGTCGCCGGGGATCAGCGGCTCCCAGAGCTGAGTATGGCGGACGAGCCAAGCGCGGCACAGGCGGCTGAGCAACCGCTCCTGTTCGTATCCCTCCAAAATAGACAGCTCCTCCCAACGGCTGGGGGCCTCCCGCAACACCCGCAACGACAAAGAATGCAGGGTAAAGGCCTGGGTAAAGCGATCCGGATACCCCGCCCGTTGCAAACGTTGATTGATGCGGCTGATCAAGTTGCCCCGCGCCGAACGCATGTAGGTGAACACCCCGATGCGCTCCGGTGGGATCCCCCGATTGAGAATTAAATCGGCGATCAACAGCTCCAGAATAAAGGTCTTGCCGCTCCCCGGAACGGCGGCGATCCCCAGCGGCCCCGATTGGTAGGCCAACGCCTGTTGCTGCGCCGGACGCAGGTTGACCTCAGGAAAGGGAGAAGAAGCCAGACCCACCATGGGATCCCTGCCTAGCTGAGGATGAAGGTCTCGATGGCTGCCGCCACCCCGTCTTCTGTTACAGAAGGGGCGATCCAGTCGGCATGGGGCAACAGAGCAGGCGAGGCATTTCCCATCGCCACCCCGATCCCCGCATACCGCAGCATCTCAATGTCGTTGTCGCCATCGCCAATGGCCATCACCTGCTCCGCCGACAACCCCAGCATTTCCTCGGCCAAAAAACGAACGGCATTGCCCTTGTTCACCGCCGGATGGGTAGCCTCGAGAAAAATCGGCTCTGAACGGGTGAGGTAGAGCTGGTCAGGGGAATACCGCCGCCGTAGGGATCCCTGCAATTCCTGGAGGAACTCGGTATCCTCAGAAACAGCCAGGATCTTGGTGGGGCTTCGTCCGTATTGGGCGGAAGAGAACATCTGGAACGGCACCTGAGAGCGCTCAGCATAGGCCTGACTGAGAGGGCTCAGCTCCCGTAAGTAGAGCTGGTCATCGATGTAGAGGTGAACCCCCACCGGCTGATCCTGCAACGCTTGCAACAACTCCTCGGCCAGCGGCCAGTCCAGGCTCCAGTGCTTTAGGGTCTTTTGGCTATCGGGATCCCGAATTAAAGCCCCCTGGTAGCTGCATAGGGGCATATCGGCCCCAATCGCGTAGTGGAACCGCTCGGCAGAACGATGCATGCGACCCGTAGCGATGGCTACTCGCACCCCTGCTGCTTTGGCCTTCTGAATGGCCTCCCGAACCGGCTCTGAAACCTGGTTGGAAGGCCCGGCAATCGTGCCATCGATATCCACCACCAACAGCCGAATCTGGGCACGGGGTGGAGAAGATGCCCGCTCTCTTTCCTCGGCTTGGACGTTAGCCTGAGTTTGCATTGCTGTTGTTTGCCCTCCTCCTGGCAACCTTCCAGACCGTAGCATGGCTCTGCCTCGATTGGTTGACGGTCATTGGCCGGCTCAGTACACAAAGAATCAACACAGAAGAATTGAACAAGTGAGATGGCCGGGTGGGGGATCGGTTTCCGCCCCTATTCCCGCCAACGAGAAAGCGTAGAATTAAGAAAGACTAGCCCCGTGATGGACGAAAACATTGTGATCATGCTGAAACGAATCGGTCGCGTCTGCCGGCCTCTGCTGGCCATTGCCCTGGCCTTGACCTTGGCCCTGGCTCCCATAGGCGCTGTTTGGGCACGCAGTGGCGGTCGCATTGGCGGCGGATCTTTCCGGTCTCCGACGTTCTCTGCCCCCCGCTCGATTGGCCCGCACTACTCAGCTCCTGTCTACCCCAGCTATGGAGGCGGCTTTGGTTTTCCGCTGCTGGTGCCCTTTTTCTGGGGAGGGGGGGGTGGTGGCCTGCTGACGCTGCTGCTCTTGGTTGGGGCAGGTAGCTTTTTGGTGCAGACGCTGCGCTCGGGGATCAGATCCGAAGAAGGGGACGATAGCATTGGGGTTCGCGATCCCCAGGTAACTGTTGCGCAGGTAAAAGTGGGACTGCTGGCCAGCGCCCGGCAACTGCAAAAAGACATGAACGCCCTGGCTCTGGAGGCGGATACTCAGTCGCCAGAAGGGCTGAGCCAACTGTTGCAAGAGGTCACCCTTGGCTTGATGCGCTACAGCGACTACTGGGCCTATGGCCATGCCCAAGCGGAGAAGCTGCCCCTCTCCCGCGCCGAATCCCTGTTCTATCAAGCCTCTTTACAAGAACGGAGCAAGTTCAGCGTCGAAAGCCTCAGCAACCGCAACAACCAGATCCAACAAGTCTCCCAAGCGGCGCTGCAGCGATCTGCTGCTGGGATCCCAGATGTTGGCGAGTACCTGCTGGTAACTCTACTGGTTGCGTATCGTGGTAACTTGGGTACACTACCTGTAGTTAACTCCATGGCGGATCTGCGGCAGTGCCTGTTGCAGCTGGCTTCGATTCCGGCAGATCGGATTGTGGCCATCGAAGTGCTGTGGACGCCGCAGTTGGAGGGAGACACCCTGTCGGCAGAGGCGCTGTTGACCGAGTACCCGGAAATGCGGCTCCTTTGAGAGCCTTTGGGCGATAGACGGCAACTGTTGGCTGAGTGTCTCAACTCCTCGGGATCCCCGCCGCTCAGGCTAGGGAGGTTGTATGTCCGGGTTAGATGCTTCAGCGGGCAGAGGCCGTCGTTCCCCTTGGGCATGGTCTGGCCAAGTCAAGCAGGCAGATTCTCTGTTGGATGAGCTGTTCGAGGATTTGGAGAACAGCTTGGAAGAGGGGCTGTCAGAAGCCGGCGAATATCCTTACCTCGGCACACGGCCCCCACTGCCTTCCCGGCGCTTCTCTGCTGCCGGAGGATTACTGCTGGGTATGGCTTTGGCCGCTACCTTGGTGGCAGGGCTGGCTTTTTGGATGACCCTGCGCCCGCGGGCGGTGGTTTTTTCGCAGGCCACTCGGGATCCCTTGGCTGAGGCACCCAATTCTTCCCATTCCGATGCTCACCAGGAGCCCTTGCTTCCCACTGCTGCTGATGTGGATGAAAACCCCAAAGCTCCACCTGAGGATTCTGCAAAGGCTGTCTTGGTCGAACCGGCAAAACCGCCGACTGTTGCCCCTCCTCTTGCTTCAAGAGGGGCTGGTCTTCCCTCTCCCCCCAGGGTACCTGCGCCTCCGGTGCCAGCGCGGATCCCACCCCAGCCTCTGCCGCAGATGAAGCTGGTGGGATTGATCCACGATCCAGGTGCCCCCAAGGCTCTGATTTTGATCGACAACGTGGTGCGGCAGGTGGCTGTTGGCCATGCGGTAAAAGCAGAGTGGCGGGTTACCGCCATCAGCCCCTACGGTGTGAGGGTGAGCAATGGCGCTCAAAGCGTTACCTTGCAGTTGGGGCTGTCGCAGCGGATCTGAATCACCTGGATAGGGATCCCTGCTGGGTTGAGCAGCGCCTGGAGGGTGGGAGATTGGATTGAAGGAGAAGGGGCAGATGAAATTCGCCAAGCTGGGGCGAATGAGCCGCTGCAGAGTGGGAGTGGGCTTAGTTCTGGGATACCTCTGTCTCGGGCTGTTGGCTTGTCGCAGTACACCCCCCCTCTCAGAATCCCCCTCTGGGATCCCGGCGGCCTATGCTAGCCGCCCGCAACTGCAAGGGAAGGCAGTGGTGGAGATGGAGGTGCAAACTGCTGAGGGGGTAGGCAAGGTGATCTTGGCGATCCACGGGGAAGCGGCACCCCTGACCGGCGGCCAGTTCGTGGATTTGGTTCAGCGGGGCTTTTACAATGGCCTCACCTTCCATCGGGTGGAAAAGGATCCGCAGCCTTTTGTGGTGCAGGGTGGGGATCCCCGTGGTGACGGTACAGGGGGTGCAACAGAGCCGGGGAGCAACCGCCTGCGCACCATCCCCCTGGAAATTCAGCTGCGTGGGGAACCCTACCCCCGCTACAACACCTTGATCCAGGATCCCGCTGCTCTGAGTAAGTTGCTCTTGCCCCATCGTTTGGGGGCGGTGGCCATGGCCCGTTCTAGCCCACTTGACTCAGCCTCTTCCCAGTTTTACATCACCCTCTCTGCTCTGCCGATTTTGGACGGGCGCTATGCCGTGTTCGGCTACGTCACCGAGGGGATGGAGTGGGTGGAGCGCATCCAGGTGGGAGATGTGATCCGCTCGGCGCGGGTGTTGGAAGGAGCGGACTTGCTTAGGGTGCCGGGATCCCAACCGGAAAGAGCAGATCAGATGGAGGATCCCGGCAGTTTATGATGGGCAGCAACTCTGCTGCTGGTTTGGTTGTTGTGGCTCTGGCTTTTGCCTTGGGGAAGGGCAAGTTTTGCCCCCGTCCCCTCCGCCAACACCTGGGCACCCTTTCATGCAAGAAGACGCTTTTTCCCCCCTTGAGCCCCTAGACGAGCTGCCACCTCACTCACCGCCGGAGGTGGATGTGGAGCTGATGCTGCAGCAGTTGCAGGATCCGGATCCCTATTTGCGGATGCAGGCGGCCCGCGCCTTCTGTGAGATCGAAGAACCCCGCGCCGTTAAACCCCTGCTGGCCCTAGTCCGGGATCCCTGCCCGTTGGTGCGGGTGGGAGCAGCCTATGCCCTAGGTCGGAATCCGGATCCCGCTGAGGTGGAGGTGCTGATCGAGGGCTTGCGCTGGGATTGGAACGGCTATGTGCGCAAAGGCTTGGTGTGGGCGTTGGGCAATGCCAAGGATCCGCGGGCGTACCCGGTGTTGCTGGAAGTGTTGGCCGGGGATATCGCGGCAGTGCGATTGTGGGCTGCCAGTGCCCTCGGACAACTGGCCCAGGCGCAGGCGTTGCCTGGCCCGGCATTGGATGAGGTGGTCGCAGCTCTCTGCCGGGGCTTGGCTCAAGATCCAATCGCAGCGGTACGCGGCAACTGTGCCTGGAGCTTAGGGATCCTGGGGCAACAGGTGAAACTGGCTCTCGAGGATCCCATTGTTTACACGATGCTAACAAGGCAATTGCTGACCAGCGCCAGTCGCGATCCCGATTGGGGGGTGCGGGATGACGCGCGGCTTGCCCTACAAAAGTTGGCGGATCCCGATTTGCTGGAGCATGACTCTAGTCAATAATAAGCTCAACTATACTGAAAATAATGTATAATATGTTCAGTACGGATTACTACCAGTTGATCTTTCTGTTTACTTTCGAGTCTGCCAACATGGTAGCCAAAGCAAAGCAGAAAATTGGTAGTAAGACGACACGGAAACTGCGCTTTGGGTATTCTACTCAAAGCTTTGCGGGATACCGCCATTCTGTTTGGAAACAAACAGAATGCTATCGCTGCATAGTTGAACAGTGATGTTCAGCAGTGTTCAGCGTAAATGTATCAGCAACTGGATAACCTCAGCTGATTGTTATAGTCATTTTTAAACTAGATTGAGACACTCCCCAAGCATTCCACGCTGCTGCCCCTACTCCCAGCCTCGCTGCCAGAGGGAGAGGGGAGCTAGACGAAAATGTTTCATTCCCGTTTAACGAACCAGATCGAGTGTCACCGAACCAGATCGAGGAGCCAAGCAAAGTAGAAGCGGCTGCGAATGGTTTGTCGCTGCTGCACTTTCCAGCCCCATTCGGTTAATTGGCTCACCAAGGTCGCCTCTCGGTGTTGATAGGCGCGGGTGGTTTTGCTGGGGCCGGGGAAGAACTCTCCCACTTTCTTCAGCAGCGTCAGCCAGGGGGTTTTGGGGGCAAAACTGAAGATCAGGCGGGACCGAGCCAGGCGGGTCAGGTGCTTTAGCATGCGCAGGGCCTCGGCTTCAGGGTAGTGGATCATCACATCGAGGCAGATGACGACATCGTATTCCCCCGTCAATTCCTCCAGATCCGAGACCCAAAATTGGGGGTTGTCTGTGGATCCCAACTCCATTTGCTGGCGGCGGCGTGCTTCGTTCACCATTTGTTCCGAGATGTCGCTGGCGAACACCTGCGCCCCTCTGGTGGCCAAGGGCAAACTGAGGCTGCCCACCCCGCATCCGGCATCACAAATGCGTAAACCCGAGGGATCCCCCAACCACTGCAACACCGTCTCTACTGTGCGAGCATGGCCAAGGCGGATGTCTTTTTGGACGAAATTGACTTCTTCTTCACCATAAATGCGCCGCCAGCGCTCGAAGCCAACGGAGTTGAAGTAATCGCGGACAATGGTTTTCTCTTGCATAGAACTTCCAGCTAGGGATCCGGCGAGAGAAAAAGATGAACGCTCTGCTTTTCTTCGCCAACGCGCATCCCATTCTACCCCGAGGCCCCGTAACCCTCTGCATCGTTGCCCTAGGATTGTATTAGAATTAACTCGCATGCCTTGGATGTTGCCCCATGACCGAAGCTGAGATTGCCCAAGCGTTGCAGGCTCGGTTGGCTGCCCCGGTCAAAATCGCGGTCAAACGCCGCCAAGGTCATCTGCATGTTCTTCTTTCTTCTGAATCGATCCTCCTCGGCCCGAGTGGACTACCCCCATCTCATGGAACGGGTGCAGGCGGAGCTCAGAGTGTTGGGCTTGCCCGGCTTAGAGCAGGTCACGGTGTACGGGCGTGAGTCGGGACATTCTGAATACGAGTGGGAGCAAACGGCCCCCTTGTTGAACCCGCTGCTGGCCTCAGAAGAAACCACAGTTCTGTTGGAAAAAAAAGGCGATCGCCTACTGCAGGATCTGACAGTTGTTGCCCCGGATTCGGTCAACTCAAAGCCTGAACCTGCGCCGGAGAATCCTGTCGGGAAAACCGACATAGGCAGCAGGTCCCGCATCTCCTGGGTGTGGCTGGGGGGAGCTGTACTGATTGTTGGAATTGGGGTGATTCTTTTGCTGGTTGCCCTTCTCTGAAAGAGCTGGGTAAAGGTTCTTGTTCTTGTCTTGGGAAAAGCCTCAGGGAGCGTTGCCGAGGGTCGCCGATGGACTTTGAGAACGCCGGGATCCGGTCAATTGGGCTTTTTGCAAGGCATCCTGCAGCATTCGCTCCACCAACTCGGTGAACGTCCACCCCAGAGCTGCCGCCGCATCGGGACAGAGGGAAGTGGGGGTCATGCCGGGCAGTGTATTCACCTCCAACACCCAAGGATTTTCCTCGGGATCCACCCGCAGATCCACCCGCGCCAAGCCTTCGCACCCCAACGCCTGGTAGGCCTTCAGACCTGCCGCCTCACAGCGGGCCAACCCTGCCGGGCTGAGGGAACAGGGGATCAAATGCCGCGAGCCACCGGGTGCGTACTTGGCTTCGTAGTCGTAGAAGTCGCCTTGGGCGGGGATGATCTCAATGGCCGGAAGAACTTGGCCGGACAAGATCGAGAGGGTGATCTCCTTTCCGGGAACATAGCGCTCCAGAAAAATCCGCGACGAGACTGAGCGGGCCAACTCCAGCCCCTGAGCAAATGACCTCTCATCCCGGACAATGCTGATGCCCACCGTCGAGCCGTTGTTGCTGGGCTTAATCACCAGTGGGGATCCCAACTCTGCCGCACAGTCAGCCCAAGTGAGGGGGCTTTGGTCGTCCCAAACCTGCCAATCGGGGGTAGGGATCCCCGCGGCGCGAAAGATCTGCTTGGAGACCAGCTTATCCATGGCCAGAGCACTGGCCAGCGGCCCGGATCCCTGGTAGGGCAGGCCCAGCCAGTCCAGCATTCCCTGTACCACCCCATCCTCGCCACCAGGGCCATGCAAGGCAATCCAAACGAAGTCGCAGCCGGCTTGCCGTTCCTGCCAAAGGCGCAGAGGCAGATCCTCATCTGGGTCGATTACCTTGACCCGATGGCCCAGGTCCTCCAAAGCCCGTTTGCAGGCTTTACCCGTTACCCAAGAGACTTGACGTTCTGCCGAACGCCCCCCCGCCAAGACAACAATGTTCATGGCCTAACCCCAAAGCACTCCCCACCCTCAACAACCGGCACCAAGATACCAGCATACCTTCACCCTACCCTACGAAGGGGGCCGTCGGCGGCGCAAGAACTCGGGAATATCTAAGCCTCCAGACATCGGCGGCTCAGGCTCCGGAGGCTGTCGAGGCGGCAGCCCAGAGCCCGTGGGAGTGGGCTTGGGAACCCCCGACTTGTTGGAGGCAGAAACTTTGGTTGCAGCAGGGATGGCGGCTGGACGGGCTTTCTCTTGGAAACCGGTGGCGATGACCGTGATGCGCACTTCCCCCTGCATGCGCTCGTCTTGGACGGTGCCGAAGATGATGTTGGCCTCGGGATCCACTGCCTCGGCGATGATCTCGGCAGCCACCGTGACCTCATGCAAGGACAAATCCGGCCCACCGGTAATGTTGAAGAGGACACCTTTAGCCCCTTCGATGGAGGTTTCCAAAAGCGGCGAAGATACAGCGGTAATGGCGGCTTCGCGGGCGCGGGACTTGCCGGATCCCATGCCAATTCCCATCAAGGCAGAGCCGGCATCGGCCATCACGCTGCGCACATCGGCAAAATCCACATTGATCATGCCGGGAATGAGAATGATATCCGAGATGCCCTGCACCCCCTGCCGCAGCACATCATCCGCAACGCGAAAAGCCTCTTGGACAGGGGTTTGCTCGGAGATCACCGAAAGCAACTTGTCATTGGGAATTACAATCAGGGTATCAACTGCCTCCCGCAGCGCTTGGATCCCTTCCTCGGCCTGCTTGCTGCGGCGCTTGCCCTCAAAGGAAAAAGGCCGTGTCACCACTCCCACCGTCAGGGCACCACTGGCTTTGGCAATTTGGGCGATGACGGGTGCTCCACCCGTGCCCGTGCCTCCCCCCATGCCGGCGGCAATGAAGACCAGATCTGCCCCTTTGATGGCTGCTGCTATTTCTTCGCTGGATTCCTCTGCAGCTTTCTGGCCAATGGCCGGGTTACCACCTGCACCCAAGCCTCGAGTCAGCTTCTGCCCAATTTGCAAGCGGTTCACTGCCGAGGACTGGGCAAGGGCCTGCGCATCGGTATTGACGCTCCAAAACTCAACGCCCACAAGGTTGCTGGCCGCCATCCGACTGACCGCGTTGCCACCCCCACCCCCCACGCCTACTACCTTAATCTTTGCGGCATTGCTCGGCATGATCTCCTCTGGACGATCCGCCGCTCTGGTCTGAGATCCGTTCCTCTCATACTCGGCATGAGAGCCTTCTCCCCTGTGGCGCTCATTCCAATGGGAAGGCTCAGACTGGGCTGAACCCAACCCTTGCCCAGGATTGAGAGGATGGATGTCTGACCAATTGGATGGCATGTCAGCTCTCACAATAACTTAAATTCTGGCAAATATCGAATATGCTAGCTGATTTAATATAGAGCAACTCCCTCCAGATGCCAACGCTGCCGACATTTGTGAATCTTCCCGCTGAATACGGCCCTCCTAAAGACGCCTGTCGGCAGAATCTCAGGTAGCCTTTCTTGCCTAGAGGCATTTCTCTCTGAACTTGTCTCGAAGCTTTTGTGTGTAAGAATAGGTGTTCTCGAATACTTAGACCCTTGCAGGGGAAGAAGGGTCCAAAGGGAGGTTTCGGTACAAGAGTCTGGCCCTAGTTAAGGCCCAGTTAAGGCGAAGAGTCCCCTATCCAGCCAAAGGCTGATAGAGCGCCACTTTGTAGAACTGAGGCTTTGGCATCCTGTAGAGATTCAGGGATCCGGACTTGCATTCAGCTAGAAATTGCAGGAGCCCCGCACTGTACCCGTAGGGTCGATGTCGGGAGGAATGCTATAATAATGCTGCGGACACCAGAAACGGTTGTTTAAGGCACTGGTAACGGTCGATTGGGGGTGCTGTAAACCACCCCAGAGGCTCGTGGTTGGCTTGCCAACTGCAGGGCTACTAAAAGCCCGCTCCGTACCGCCTAGCGGTTGATGTCGGGTAGTTTACACCAGCTCTAGGTGGATCTCCGCTTTTAGCCGTTGGGGGAGGGAAATTTTGAATACATCTCCCTGATTCATTTCGTGAGCATCTTCCATGCTGGCCAGGGCTTCCACCACTTCTTCGGAGTTGGCGGTTAGCACCACAACGGGGCGCTCGCAGGCAATGGGGAAATCGTGCCACGTGCCGAGGTGCAGCAGCAGCCCATGCCCGGCAGGGAATCGCAGGGCTTGTACTTTGTCGAGATCGGGAGCTTCTTGGGGATGGTTGGGAGGAGCCATCACCATGATGAACGGCTCTTGCCCCAGGCCGACAAACAACTGGGTCATACGCATGTGGCGCTCCAGCCAGAGCACAGGTGGATAGCCGGGCAGGATCTTGGCGGTACGGATAACGGCTCTACCGGTGTACTGAAAGTCGATGTTTTGTCCTTCCAGGACACGCTCCTGATAAAAGGGGATCCCCAGGCCAGGATTGGTCACATCGTCCCCCAAAAGTTGGCCGAAGGGTTGCACATTTTCCGGGGTGGCATCCACAATCGGCACCCGGACAACGGTGGTGGCAGTTGCAGTCGTACTCATGGTTGGCATCCTCGCTCTTTCTTGGACTGGGGTCAATTGGATTGGAGTCAGACTTTTTATCTTATTGAGAGCGACAGGAAAGAAACGGTTTTCCCGGTAACGGTCTATGCGTCTCTAATTCTTACCTTGTCCTTCTTGAGGGCACGTACTAGGTCTCGAATTGAGTACCGAGGAGCGAGGAGTGAGAAGTGAGAAGAGAGGAGTGAGAGGAAGAAATCTCTCCTCCTTCCTCTCTGCTCTTTGCTCTCTGCGGCTGGTTGGGGCCGCACTCAGCGGAGTCAGCTATGGGCTGCTGGGGGTGGATCCCCACTGGGGGCTGGGCTTGGGGACGGCGGTGCTGGGGTCTATCCTATTTGCCCTGCGCTACCGCAAAACCCGAAAGTTGATGCCTGCCAGCTTGATGTTCATCCTCAGCTTGGGAGCGGCTGTCCTTCTGGGGCTTAGCTTTGGATCGGCTTAGGCGACCTCTGGTCGCGCCGGTGGGGCGGAGTCAGTCAGACATTCGATGTAGTCGATCTTCAGCTCTCGGCCCGAGCGAATCTCCTCCATCGGGGATCCACAGTTGGGGCAAGCATAGCGCCGGCCTATTTCTGGCTTGTATTCTTGGCCGCAGGGATGGCAATAGGCAATGAGCGGCGTTTCCCGGATGACCAACTGGGATCCCTGTAGGAAAGTACCCTGGGTTTGTGCGGCATAGGCAAAAGTTAGGCTGGCCGGCTCTACACAGGTGAACTGTCCTACCACCAGGTGCACCCGAGCGATCTGAGGCTGTCCCGGCTGACTTTGCCACCAGTCACGTAGTGTTTGGATCAAGGCGCGGGTCATGTCGGTCTCGTGCATCTCTTACCTCCAGTCGCCGGCCATTTCTGGCGTCGCCTCCGGGTGGATGTAGGCGGGCTTTTCTCGGCGCGGCAGTTGCCCAGATACCACCAAATGCGCCAGCGTATCGCAAATAACTCGGGTGGCCATTAGAGCTGTGATATCGCTAATGTCGTAGGGGGGAGAGACTTCCACCACCTCCAGGCCACAGATCGGTGCTTCCCGCACAATGCGCTTGAGCAAGTAGAGCGCTTCCCGCGGCAGCAGCCCACCGGGCTCCGGCCAGCCTGTACCCGGCACAAAGCCGGCATCGATGCAGTCGATATCGAAGCTGATGTACACACAATCGGTGCCGTCTAGAGCTTTTTCGAGGGCGAAATCGGCGGCTGCATCCAAGCCCATTTCGGTGATGTCGGTAACGGTGAGGATGTGGGTGGCCCGCTCCCGGCACACCTTCACCCCTTGCCGTGGCACTTGCCAGCCACCAATGCCCAGTTGCACCAGGTTGTGGGCCGGTGCGTTGCGGATGTTGGTGGCATGAAACCAAGGCTAAGCCTCGACTCATTGTTGCCAGCCGGATAGGGAAAGCCTCGCTTCTTTGGCCAAAGCCGCTTGGGCTTCGGTAGAAAAGCCGTTATTTGCGTTCGATTCGGTGGTCATGGCTGGGATCCCCCATTAGGTGGTGTATTCGGCGTTGATGCGCACGTAATCGTAGCTGAGATCGCAGCCCCAGGCCACGCCCTGGCCGGATCCCTGATGGAGATCCACGGTGAAGGTCACCGGATCCCCTTTCAAGTACTCAGAGGCTGCCTTGCGATCGAAAGCCAGGGGCATTCCCGCCTGCATGAGCAGAAAATCCCCCAGACGAATATCCAACTGGCGGCTGTCAAAAGGGATCCCGGCTCGGCCGGCGGCGGCTGCCACCCGTCCCCAGTTGGGATCGTTGCCAAAAGCTGCCGCCTTCACCAAGGGAGAGCTGGCGATCACACGGGCCATATGCCGGGCTGCCCCATCATCCACAGCCCCACACACCCGAATTTCCAGCAGCTTGGTAGCTCCTTCCCCATCGCGGGCAATGGCCTTAGCCAGATGAATGCAAACTTGGTTGACCATCTCCGCCAAAGTCTGGGCAGCTTCTGTGCCGGCTTGCAGGGTTGGGATCCCACTTTGGCCGTTGGCCAGAGCCAAGAGCATGTCGTTGGTGCTGGTATCCCCATCCACCGTGATTTGGTTAAAGCTGAGGTCGGCAGCTTGCTTGAGGATCTGCTGCCACAGGCGGGGATCCACAGCCGCGTCGCAGGTTAAAAAAGCCAGCATCGTGGCCAAGTTGGGGTGGATCATGCCGGATCCCTTGGCAATGCCCCCGACCCTGACGGTGTACCCGTCGATCTCAGCTTGCAGGGCAACGCTTTTGGTCACCAAGTCGGTGGTGATGATGGCGCGGGCGGCGCTCTCCCCCCCCTCTGGAGAGAGGCTGTCGATAAGGCCAGGCAGGGCTGCTTGGATTTTCGGCATTTCCAGTTGTCGCCCGATGACCCCTGTGGAGGCCGTGAGCACCTGATGGGCCGGGATCCCCAACCGTTCTCCCACCCAGAGGGCCAGTTGGGCGTTGTTGCGCTCTCCTTCTTCTCCGGTACAGGCGTTGGCTTGCCCAGCATTGCAGAGGATGGCCCGCACCGGCTGCTGTTGGGCGAGGATCCCTTGGTTGTAGGTGACACAGGCTGCTTTGACCTGATTGGTGGTGAAAACGCCTGCCCCAACCGCATCGCACTCGGAAACGATCAAAGCCAGATCCGCAGCTCCTGAGGGCTTGAGGCCAGCGGCCACTCCAGCGGCTCGAAACCCTTGCGGGGCTGTAACAGCACCTGCAACCGGTTTAAATGGGGATCCCATGTGTTCCTTGGCCAGAGGGTGGTCGGCAACATCATACCGACTTGCTGCTCCGATTTGGGTCATCGCAAGCTTTCCGTGAGAAACTCTCTGGAAACCGGTTCTGAGGGAAAGAGTTGTAGTTACGCCTACCAAGCAGAGGCGGCAGAGAGGGTTATTTTGAAAGTGTGTGCTTCCTCTGCTCCGGGAATTGCCAGCCATGCCTGCCCCTGTCATTACCCTCAACCATGTCAGCAAGGTCTATTCCAATGGCACGGTGGCTTTGCAGGACATGAATATGACCATCCAAGAAGGGCAGTTCGTTAGCTTGGTGGGGCCATCCGGCTGTGGGAAAAGCACAGTGCTACGGTTGGTGGCAGGTCTGGGGCATCTGACCACAGGCTCTATCGAATGGGGGCAAAATCTTGAGAAGGATGCTCCCCAAGGGGAACCCAAGTTGGCCTTTGTGTTTCAGGAACCGGCCCTTATGCCTTGGGCAACGCTGATGGACAATGTGGGGCTACCCTTAAAGTTGGCAGGTGAGCCCAAGCCAAAAGCCGATCGAGATGTCTTGGAAGCTCTGCAACTGGTGGGCCTGCGGGGGTTTGAGCGCAGTTTTCCCCGCGAGCTATCGGGCGGCATGCGCATGCGGGTTTCCATTGCTCGCGCCCTGGTAACCAAGCCCCAAGTGTTGCTGATGGATGAACCCTTCGGAGCTTTGGATGAAATCACCCGCAGCAAGTTGAACAGCGACCTGTTGGAGCTGTGGCAAGAAAAGCGCTGGACGGTGCTCTTCGTTACCCACAACATTTACGAGGCCGTCTACCTGTCCAACCGCGTGGTGGTGATGGCGGCTCGCCCAGGGCGGGTGATAGCCGATATTCCCATCGATGCGCCCTATCCCCGCTCGGAAGACTTTCGCACCTCTTCCCTTTACAACAACTACTGCCGTGAAGTGTCGGCCCGTCTGCACGAGGCCATGCACGGCTCAGCTCAGGATCCCCCCTATTTGCGCCCCCTCTCTGCTGGACGTTTGCGCTGATGGGATCCCTGGCTTAGCGGTGTTCTCTCTGTTGCGTAAGTCCCTTGATGCCCCAACCTCACGATATGTTCGACCTGTTTGTCCAGCTTCTCGAGCCATGGCGCCGCTGGCTGGGATCCCTTGTTGGCTTGGGGGAGAGCTGGCCTCTCCATTGGCCAGATTGGTCTCTGCCCAAGCTGACCGGCGCAGTTGGAGAAAAACTCGGATCCCAACCCACGGATGAGGCAGACATACCGAGTGCCGGCTCAGGGGTGCCTGCAAAGGGGTTGAATCTGGGCCGTTGGTTCAACCTGGAAGTGATTGCCCCCCTTATCGTCGGGATCCTCTTCTTGGTGGGCTGGGAAGTGGCGGTGCGGGTAACGGGAGTGCCCCACTACCTCTTGCCGGGGCCGATTTTGGTGGTGCAAACCCTCATCCGCGACTGGGGAACGCTTTTTCCTTCCCTGTTGATCACCGTGCAAATTACGGTGGTGGCCTTTTTGGCTGCCACAGTATCGGGGCTTTTGGTCGCGATTGTGTTCACCCAGAGCAAGTGGATTGAGCGCAGCTTTTTCCCCTATGCGGTGATTTTACAGACGATGCCCATTGTCTCCATCGCCCCGCTGATCATCATTTGGCTGCGCAACAACACCTTTGCTGCGATGGTGGTGTGCGCCTGGATTGTGGCTTTTTTCCCGATTCTTTCCAACACCACTCTGGGGCTGAACAGCGTCGATCACAACCTGCTCAACCTGTTCCAACTGTACAAGGCCAACCGCTGGCAAACGTTGATCTACTTGCGGCTACCCAGTGCCATGCCCTATTTCATGGGGGGCCTGCGCATCAGCGGTGGCCTCTCTTTGATTGGGGCGGTGGTGGCAGAGTTTGTCGCTGGTACTGGCGGGCAGCGGGCCGGGATCGCCTACCAGATCTTGATCTCCAGCTTCAACCTGCAGGTGCCCCGCATGTTTGCGGCCTTGATCTTGGTCACCGGCTTGGGGATCCTGATCTTTATTTCCTTAAGTGCTCTATCCGACAGGGTGTTGGGCAAGTGGCATGAGAGCGCTGTGCGCCGAGAGAACTGAAAAATTGAACTTTGGTGAAAATTAGGGCCCCCTCTCTAACATCTAGGGTCATTTGGATTCAAACTAGGACGCTGCACCCACCCCTAAAACGTTGAACGCACGCGGCCAAAGGCTTTTCTCAATAGCTCAGGCGCCTCACTCTAACCTGAAACGACTAAGTGCCTTGAATAGGAGCAGGTGGAAGGCGTCTTCTGGAAAAGCCCAGAGATATCGCTGCGCTTGCTGTCGGCGGCTATCTCAGATGCTATTTTTGGGTTGCTATCGGAGGGGGATGAACTCAGTGCGGCCAATGATTTGCTGGCCTTGATCCGAGAGCGCGTAGTTGATGAAATCGGCCACCACAGGGCTAGTCCTCTGAGGTGCCACCAAAAACACATTCCGCGCCAAGGGGTAGCTGCCCCTCTGGATGGCCTCACGGGTGGGCATCTGGCCGTCGATGGGCACAATCCGCACCGTTTGCTGGTTCTGCACCTGATCGACAGTGCTGTAGGTGATGCCATCTTCTCCCAAAGCCCGCAGCAGCGGGGTGGTGACATCTTCTGTGGCGGTGGTGAAGTAGGGAGGGTTATCGGGAGCAAAGGGCGACCCCAATAACACCAGCTCTTGGAAAACGCTGTAGGTGCCGCTCTGGGGGGCGCGATTGAGGACCCGAATCCGCCGATCCGGGCCGCCCACCTGGCTCCAATTGGTGATCCGACCCTGGAAGATATCGGCCAATTGCTGCAGCGTCAGTCCTCCTTTGTAGGGGTTGTTCACCCCCACCGCCACCGCCAGGGCATCTTTTGCCACCGGGATCGCCTGTAGACCCGCCTGCACTTCGCTGGCATTGAGGGGGCGGGAGCTAGCGGCCATCTGGATGCGACCTTCCATCAGGGCCTTCAGGCCGGCATTGGATCCATTGGGCTTGCCATCCGGGATCCCATAGGTGAGGGGAATGCCGGGGTTGCGCTGGGTGTAGCCTCCCTTCAGGGCCAAGACGATCCGGATCATCGTGACGCTGCCATCCACCTGGAGCACTGCTGGGTTGGGCAGAGAAGTATCCAGATTAACGGCGTTGGCAGGCGGGTTGGGTACCTGGGCCTGAGGGGGGTTGGGCGCTGTTGGGGCTTGGGGCCGGGCAGCTGGAATCTGGCTGGGGATAGGAGGCGTGTTCCCTCTATTCAGGAATGAGTCCAACAGGCCGGAACGATAGGCATACCAGCCGCCGCCTCCCAGTATCGCGAACAAAAGAATGTAAACGATTGGAGGCGGGCCGGAAGGTCGTGCGGTCATGGGATCCCCCCTAAAGAAAATTCACGATCCAGACTTTTGAGACTTCCCCCTCTGTTGTATCAGCTATCCACGCAGATTGGGTGAGCAGCAGGTTAAGGTGCATCTATCCGCACATGGCCGCCTCTCGTCCCACCTCGCGCAGCTCAATTACGTCCGCACGGGGATCCGCCTGCACAACTTCCAACTCGATCCAAGCCCCCAGAGGAATCTGGCGTTCTAGGCGCACCGGCACCCGAAAGGCAATCTCATCCAGCATGGCCAACACCAAGTTTTCCTGCTCGCGCAGGTAGCCCAAGACCAGAGCCCGCCAAATTTGCCCCGGTCGCAGGCGCAGGTATTCGATGCTCCAGTAGCGCTTGGATTTCCGCTCCACCTGGTTGGCCTCAGCGGTGCCCGGCTCAATCCCCAGCAGCAGCTGCTGCACATCCGCCTCCGTCAACGGCAAGGGATCCCCGCGCAAAAAGGCCTTGATCTGGTAGTGGGCCACCAAGTCCAGGTAGCGCCGAATCGGGGAGGTAACCTGACAGTAGGCCTCAAGCCCCAGCCCTGTATGTCGTCCCGGCTGGGTGGCTACTTCCGCCCGCGATAGACAGCGCATGATGGCAAAAGACCGAACTGGCCCCTGGGGATATCTATCCAGCACTTCGGGAGGAGGTAAGTCGGGAGCCGGCTGCAGACGATAGGGCACCGGGATCCCATTTTGGCTGGCGAAGCGAGCCGCCACCTCGCCGGTGAGCACCATCATTTCCGCCACCATCTGCCGCGCCGGCGTATCCTCGATCACCCGGAGATGGGGGATCTCGTCGATGACCTTGATATCTTGCTCGGGCAAGCCAATTTGGATTGCCCCTTGAGCCATCCGCCAGGCATAACGCCACTGGGCTGCCCGGGCAATAGCCGTCAGTTGAGCCTCTGCCCCCAACTCCAACATTTCATCGGCATCTTCGTAGGTGAGGCGGTAGGTCACTTTGATCTGGCTGAGGCAAATCTTGGAATCGCGGATCTGGCCGTCGGATCCCAGGAGGATGCCAAAGCTAAGGGCAGGCCGCACCTCTCCCTGCACCAAGCTCATCGGGCCGGTGGACAACTCCGGTGGGAACATCGGGATCACCCGCTCCGGCAAATAGACACTGGTGCCACGCTTGCGGGCTTCCAAATCGAGGGGATCCCCCCACTGCACCCAACAACTGGGATCGGCAATGTGGATCCAGAGCTTCACCGCGTCATCCGACCAGAACTCGACGCTGAGGGCATCGTCAATGTCGCGGGTGCTGGCATCATCGATGGTGTAGGTGTGGAGGTGGGTGAGATCCCGCCGCAGGTGGGGATCCCAAAAGGAGGGAGGCTGGCTGAACAGGGCTTGGGCGTATCGCTCCACCGCCTTCGGGAACTGGGTTGGGATCCCGGTGAGGCGCAGGGCCAGGTTCTCGTGGCGGCTCCACAGGCCCAGGGCCACCAAAGCTTCAAAAGCCCCCTGCGGAGTGTCAGGAAACCCCATCAGCTCCAGCAGTTGCGAGGCCCGTTCCCGATCCGACGGGTTGAGATTGGAAGAGAGATCCTCGTGGCTGCGAATGGCTGCTGCTGCTCCCTGCAGGGCCAGGCGCTCCAGCAACTCCAAACGGGCCCGTTCGGCAGGAGTCCAGGGATACCCTTGACCGGGATGAGCCAGAGCCTCTCGCAGATGGGCCTCAAACTCTGCTTGTTCCTGCTGCCGTTGTTGGGCAACGGCCATTTGATGGAGGATCTCCTTCACCTGAGCCGGAGTGCGGGGTTCGTAGCTCTCCCCCTTTTGCTTGAAGTAGGTGCGATCCTCGCTCAAGAGGCGGTAGGCGGCATAGGTGGAGACCGGGGAATCATCAGAAAACAACAGCCGAGCCATCTCCGCCAAGCTCAGGGGCTGACGCTCCTCCTGCACCAGTTCCCAGGCCAACGCCAAACTTTCGGGATCCAACTTTGCTTGCACCGCCTGCCAAAAGCCGGGGATGTCGGAAGCCGTGAAGCTGGATCCCCCGTTCAAAGCAAAGGTAATCTGGCGAGGGTGAACACTGTGAACCTGCCCGGAAGGCACCCCCAGCAGTAGGTTCTTCTTGCCCTCGGTGCCCTGAACCACTGCCAACACACGGTCGTTATTGTAACGAAACTCCACCAGTGTGCCCTTTTCCACCCGTTCTCCTTATGTCGGCTGTCGTCAGATTGCAGGCTTTCTTCCATTCTCCATCAGCTCTGCCCGCCTGCCTACCTGGAAACCCCGGCCAGAAGACATACGGACACTATGAACAGGTAGCAGATGTTAGATATATCGGTACTTAAGCATATAGGTATGTGATATATAGACACACGAGATACAAATTTTTGGGTAGATTGCGGTTATGTGTTGGGCACTGCAATGCCAGAGCAGAGGCCAGCTCTGCCAGGTTTGTGGGATAGGGTTACAGCCTGTTAAGGACTCAAGGGGTACAATAGCAGCACTTAGCAAACCAACTTCGGAAGGAGGATGGATTGATCAGTAGTAAAGAAGTCTTCACTATCTGCTCCATGCTATATTTCCCAATTCTGCAAAGCTGCCGAATAAAATGCTTCAACACCGACCACATCATCTCAATGGGATTCAACTCCGGCGCATACACAGGCAGGTATAGGATTCGTGCTCCTGTCCCCCTAATCAATTCCTCAACTTCCCAACTCTTGTGGATATTTAAATTGTCCATAATCACAACCTTCCTCGCATCTAGCTTCGGACATAGCTCGCTTCTCAAAAACTCCAAAAAGTCTCCTTTCTTCATCCCACCCTTGATGACACGACAGCCAACT